>NZ_LZJG01000493.1:0-11221 GCF_001667785.1 Mycobacterium sp. E3247
CCCGGCGTCGGCGAGGGCGGCCACCACGTTCGGGGTGAGCCGTTCGGCGTGCGCCCGGGCGTCGACGGTGACCCGCTCGGCCAGCACGGTCATGTCGTCGCGCCGGACGATCCCGGCGGTCACCGCCGGGGTGGCGGTGTCGAGGGCGAGAACGAGCGTCACGAGCACACCCACTGCCATGAAGCGATCCGCGCGTCCGAACCGCTCAGGCGTTCCAGTCGGATGTCGAGGTGACGCTCGGCGAGGCGTTCGACGATGCCCTCTCCCCACTCCACGACGACGACTGCGTCGTCGAGGTCAGTGTCGAGGTCGAGTGAGTCGAGCTCGCCGAGCAGGCCGGCGCCGTCGGTGTCCAAGAGCCGGTACATGTCGACATGAATCATCGCCGGTGCGCCGGGGCGCCGCGGCGGGTGCACCCGCGCCAGCACGTACGACGGTGAGGTGACCGGGCCGTCGACGTCCATCGCCGCGGCAATTCCCTTGGCCAGCACGGTCTTTCCCGCGCCGAGCGGTCCGGTGAGCACCACCACGTCCCCCGCGCGCAACTGCTCGCCGAGGCGCGACCCCAGCGCGACGGTGTCCTCGACGCGATCCAGGGTGGCCGTGCCCGCGTCTTGCGGCGATCGCGAGCGCGGCGAAGCCGGGCGCGGCGGGTCGCCGCCATCAGACCTTTCAGCGATCACGCCGCCGCAGCCTTTCCCGCATCCACCGGGCCGTCAGCGCGGCGCGGCCGGGGGTGGCCCGCTTGACCAGCCGGACCAGCCCGTCGTTGATCGCCTCGGGCTTGTCCAGTAGCGCGAGGTGGCTGGCCCCCCGAACGATGACCAGCTCGGACTGCGGCAGCGACGCCGCCATCTTGCGGGAGTATTCGTCCGGGGTCAGCAGGTCGTGGTCACCGCAGGCGATCAGGGTGGGGATGCGCAGCAGGGTCCACAGGCCCGCGGTCTCGTCGTGGTGCTCTAAGGCATCCAGGAACTCCACCATGGTCGGGATGGGGGTGCCGTTCATCATTCGCTGCGAGAAGGCGTCCAGGCTCCGGCTGACCTGCAGGTCGCTGAAGGAGGCGGCCCGCAGGACCGGGCCGATCAGCGAGCGCGACACGTTGCGGCCGCGGTGCATCAGCTTCGGCGCGGACCGTGCGGTGAACCGGAACGCTTCCAGCGCCGGGTTTTTCAGGATCTCGCCCAGCGGGGACCGGGCAACGCCTTCCGCCGCCGAGGAGATCAATGCGGCGCCGACGATCCGGCGCCCGTACTGGCCGGGGAATTGGCGGGCGTGCGACAACACCGTCATGCCGCCCATGGAGTGGCCGACCAGCACAACCATCCCGCGCGGCGCGACCGCCTCGAGCACACTCTGAAGGTCCTGACCGAGCTGAGTCAGCGTGTAGCTCTCGGGCGCGGCCTCGTCGGATTGCCCGTGCCCGCGCTGGTCGTAGAAGACCATCCGGACGCCCGGGCCCACCTGCTCGGGCAGCCGCGTCCGCTGAAAATGAAAGGCGCCCATCCGCAGACAGAACCCGTGGACGAAGACCATGGTCAACGGGGCGTCCGCCGGACCGGCTTCCCGGATCGCCAGCGACACGCCGTCGGGGGTGGTCACCACGGAGCGGCGATCGTCGTCGATCCTGTCGAAATCCTCGTCGGCGTAAGGATCTTCGATGCCGCGGGTGCGCTGGATCATCGAACGGCGGGCCGAGGCTCCGACGATGGTGGCGAGGGCAGTCACCCCCGCCCCTCCCGCAAGCCAAGCCCCCCTCTGGCGCCTGCGGGCTCCCTCAGGACTCAATGGTTTGCGCCTCGCGATAGGTCCTGGTGATGCGCCCGCGGGGACTGGTCACCACCTCGTAGTGGATGGTGCCGAGGAGGTCGGCCCAGTCCTGCGCAGTGGGTTCCCCACTGCTGCCGGGCCCGAACAGGATCGCCTCGTCGCCCTCGGCCACGTCAGTCGGGCCGGGGCCGAGGTCGACGACGAACTGGTCCATGCAGATCCGGCCGACCCCGGGCCGCCGCTTGCCGTTGATCAACACGTCCAATCGTCCGCCCAGCGAGCGGAAGACGCCGTCGGCGTAGCCGACCGGGAGCAACGCCAGGTTCGTGTCGCGTTCGGCGGTCCAGGTGTGCCCATACGAGACGCTCTCGCCAGCGCGGATCGACTTCACCAACGCCACAGGGCATTTCACCGTCATCGCCGGCACCAGACCCATGTCCCCGAGCTCGGGAACCGGGCTCAGACCGTACACGGCGAGGCCGGGCCGCACCAGGTCGAAGGCCAGATCGGGACGCGACATGGTGGCCGACGAGTTCGCCAGGTGCGCCACCTCGAACCGCACCCCCTGCTCGCGCGCCTGCGTCAGCATGTCGCTGAAGCGTTGGGCCTGAAGGTCGTTGACGGGGTTGGCGGGTTGATCGGCGAACACCATGTGTGACATCAGGCCGCGCAGCCGAACCGCCTCCTCGGCGACGGCCCGGCGCAGCGCGGTCAGCATCGACGGGTACTGGGCGGGGTGGACGCCGTTGCGGTTGAGCCCGGTGTCGACCTTGACGGTGACCGTGGCGGTGCGGCCCGTTCGGCGCGCCGCGTCCAGCAGCTCGTCGAGTTGACGCTCCGACGACACCGCGATCTCCACGTCGGCCAGCAGCGCCGGCCCGAAGTCGATGCCGGGCGGGTGCAACCAGGCGAGCAAGGGCGCGGCGATCCCGTCGGCGCGCAGCGCCAGCGCCTCGGCGACGGTGGCGACCCCCAGCTCGGCCGCGCCACCGGCCAGCGCCGCGCGCGCCGCCTGGGTGGCCCCGTGGCCGTAGCCGTCGGCCTTGACGACGGCCATCACCTGCGCGCGGCCGGCGTGCTCGCACAGCAACCGCACGTTGTGCTCAATGGCGCCCAGGTCCACCAGGGCCTCGGCGACCAGGCCCGGTGTCAGGGATATCGGCGTAACAGCCACGGCCGCCATTGTCCCAGAACCGGCCGCAGGCGCGGCGGACCAACGACGCCACTTTGTCACAACAGCCACAGAAGCCCCACGCGTCCCCGCGTCGGGCGGCACCGCGCGTGCCCGCCTCCGAGCGACAAGCCGGCCGCGACGAGCTGGGGACATGTCCCGCTCAGATCGTCCGGTGACGCCCGAAGTACTTGTGATCTTCGCTATAACCGCCGTAGCCGCTGCCGATCTCGGTGTAGCCGGCCAGGAACTCGATGCCCTTGATCCACTTCACTTGCTTGAAACAGGCTCAGTGCGCGAAATGCTGGGCGTCGTAGTGGCCGCCGGGCTTGAGCTTGTCCAGCGAGGTCAGCGCCGAGACGGCGTCGTCGTGCAGCGCACGGGCCAGGTCGGCCGACAGCCCTTCGCGCACCACGATGCGCAGCACCGAGACGTTGGTGGCGTTGTCGGGCATGGTGTAGGCGGGCACCTGCCAGCCGTAGGTGCGCAGCTCGTGCGACACGTCGAACTCGGTGTATCCGCGGTCCCCGGACAGCCGGAACGCCACCACCGGGATCGCCGACCCGTCCGAAACCAGCTTGAAGTGCTCGCTGACGCGCAGCTGCTCACCCAGCCAGCGGGCCGTGCCGGACAGGGCGTGCATCACCTTGGTGTAGCCGTCGCGGCCCAGCCGCAGGAAGTTGTAGTACTGGCCCACCACCTGGTTGCCGGGACGCGAGAAGTTCAGCGTGAACGTCGGCATGTCGCCGCCCAGGTAATTGACGTGGAACACCAGGTCCTCGGGCAGGTACTCCTTGCTGCGCCACACCACGAACCCGACCCCGGGGTAGGTCAACCCGTACTTGTGGCCGCTGACGTTGATGGACACCACCCGGGGCAGCCGGAAGTCCCACTTGAGCTCGGGGTGCAGGAACGGCACCACGAACCCGCCGCTGGCGGCGTCGACGTGCACCGGCACGTCCACCCCGCCGCCGGCCGCCAGCTTGTCCAGGGCGCCGCAGATGTCGGCGACCGGCTCCAGCTCGCCGGTGTAGGTGGTCCCGAGGATCGCCACCACGCCGATGGTGTCCTCGTCGACGGCGTCGACGACCTGCTCGGGGGTGATGACGTACCGCCCCTCTTCCATCGGCAGGTAGCGCGGTTCGACGTCGAAATAGCGGCAGAACTTCTCCCAGACCACCTGGACGTTGGATCCCATCACCAGGTTCGGCCGGCGGCTCTCCCAGCCCTTCCCGACCTTCGCCCGCCACCGCCACTTCATCGCCAGCCCGCCCAGCATGACGGCCTCGCTGGAGCCGATGGTGGACACCCCGCAGGCGCTGGAGGGGTCGGCGTCGTCCAGGCCCTCGGCGTGGAACAGGTCGGCCACCATGCACACGCAGCGCTGCTCGATCGCCGCGGTCGCCGGGTACTCGTCCTTGTCGATCATGTTCTTGTCGAACGTCTCGGCCATCAGCCTTCCGGCCTCCGGGTCCATCCACGTCGTCACGAACGTCGCCAGGTTGAGCCGGGAGCTGCCGTCGAGCATCAGCTCGTCGTGGATGAAGCGGTACGCGGCCTCCGGGTCCATCGACTCGTCGGGCATCCGCAACGCGGGCACCGGCGCGGTGAACAACCGGCCGGTATAGGCGGGGGTGATCGCGTGGGCGGGCAGGGAAGGATGTTGGGGCACTGCGGAGAGTCCTTTCTAGAGGGCGGCCAGCGCCGCCCTGATGTGCGGAACCATGCGTGACGACGACGTCGGCGCGTCCCCCGGCCCCGGGTCGGCGGCCGACAGCGCCGCCGCCCGGGCGTGGACGAACGCCGCCGCCGCGGCCGCCTCGGCCGCGGGCAGCCCGGAGGCCAGCAGCGCGCCGATCATGCCGGACAACACATCGCCGGAGCCCGCCGTGGCCGCCCAGGATTGCCCGGCCGGGTTGAGGTACACCGGCCCGCCCGGATCGGCGATCACGGTGACGTTCCCCTTGAGCAGCACCGTAGCGCCGAAGGTGTCGGCGAGCTTGCGGCACGCGCCCACCCGGTCGTCCCCGGGGGGATTACCCGCCAGGCGGGCGAATTCACCGGCGTGCGGGGTCAGCACCGTGGGCGCGGTGCGGTTGGCGGCCAGCTCGGGGTGCGCCGCCAGGATGGTCAGCCCGTCGGCGTCGACGATCACCGGCAGGTCGGTCTCCAGCGCGAACCACAACGCGGCGGCCCCGGTGTCGTCGGTGCCCAATCCCGGCCCGACGACCCAGGATTGGACCCGCCCGGCCGACGCCGGGGTGGGTGAGGCGATCACCTCCGGCCAGTGCGCGAGCACCTCGTGGTGCGCGCTGCCCGCGTACCGGACCATCCCGGACGTCGCCGCGACCGCGGCACCCGTGCACAGCACGGCCGCGCCCGGATACGTCGACGAGCCGGCCATCACTCCGGTCACCCCCTGGGTGTATTTGTCGTCGTGGGGGCCCGGCACCGGCCACCGCGCGGCGACGTCGCCGGCCTCGAAACCCAGCACGTCGGTGTCCGGGAGGTCGAGGCCGATGTCGATCAGCCGCACCCGCCCGCAGTCGGCCAGCGCGTGCACGGGCTTGAGCCCGCCGAAGGTGACGGTCAGCACGGCGTGCACCGCGGGGCCGGTGATGGCGCCGGTCGCGACGTCGATGCCGCTGGGGATGTCGACGGCCACCACCGGGACGCCCGCCTGGTCGACCGCCGCGAACACCTCGTCCGCGGCCGGGCGCAGCGGTCCCGAGCCGGAGATGCCCACCACCCCGTCGATGACGAGATCGGTTGTGGGCGAGACGCTTTGCACCACGCGACCGCCGGCCTTGGTGAACGCCGCCAGTGCCTTGCGGTGGGTGTGCTCCGGGTTGAGCAACACGGCGTCGGCGGCCGCGCCGCGGCGACGCACGAAGGTGGCTGCCCACAGGGCGTCGCCGCCGTTGTCGCCCGAGCCGACGACCGCGCACACCCGGCGGCCGGCCACCCCGCCGGTGCGGGCACGCAACTCGGCGATGATCTCGGCGGCGAGCCCGAAGGCCGCGCGTCGCATCAGGGCCCCGTCGGGCAGGCTGGCCAGCAGCGGTGCCTCTGCCTGGCGGATCGCGTCTACGGAGTAGTAGTGCCGCACCACAGCCACATTACGGGTAGGGGTCGCGCAATTGGCCGCTGCCGCTCAGGCCGACACCTCGGGTGAACCGCGCCGCCGCGCCATGGCCCGCAGTCGCGCGGGAGTCAGCTGTCGGGGGTCCTGGTGGCGGGTCATCGGGTAGAAGCACAGCCCGACGAGGATCGAAGTGAAGTGTCCGATCGCGGTGAAGTTCAACTCGATGCGGTCCATCGCGATCAACGGGAAGCCGAAGATGACGAACAGCACTCCCAAATAGCCCCAGCGCCACGGTCGCGCGATGTGATAGGCCAGCACCGCCATCACCCCGACCAAAAAGTAGCTCACGCCGATGTCGCGGGCGTGCACCAGCCGTTCCGACGCGTCGTGCTCCTCGATCGCGAAATACAGCAGGCCCTCGCTGAAATAGGTGGACAGGATGTGCGCGCTCAATCCCACTGTGAGCCAACGCAACTGGCCAAGCCAGTGTTCGGCCGGCGCCAGGAACAACGAGAACAGGATCAGGTAGGGCGCCAGGTTGCCGCCGTCGATCCACAGCAGGCTGGAGAACAGCACATCGAGCGGATCGCGGGCCAGCCCGTGGATGTTGGTGGAATGGTGCATCAGCATCGAGTGCAGTTGCCGCTGGGGCAGCCAGTGCTGGATGAGCGTCGTGACGAGCAGCACGAGCAGCCAGCCGTAGGTCAACGGCGCGCTGCTGACGTAATGCCAGACGGCGAGCCCCATGCTGCGCAGTCGGGACCGCACCGGTGCATTCGTCACGTCATCACCTTCGCACGCTGGCCGCCGCGTCGCGCGAATTACCCGTCGGCGGCCTTCACGGGGTCGACGGCGCAGCGACCGGATCCGCCGCTGCCGTCGCGGCGGGCGCGGGAACCTCCGGTCGCAGATGCCGCCACCAGCACAGGATGTAGAGCAGCATCGAGATGACCAAGACGACGAGCACCCACAACACGAGGGTGACGTCGATCCAGCCCCCGAAGGGCGGCGAGCCCGGAAGCGCGTTGCGCAGCGGTACGACCGCGAACAGCATCGCCGCGTACCACGTCGTCATCGGCGGCTGGAACTTCCGTCGGTTGCGCACCGTCTGGACGGCGACGAACAGACCCAGGCCGGCGATGGCGATGAGCACGCCGCAGATCACGATGCCGAACGCCGCCGCGCTGAGCGAGCGGTGCAGGCTCACCCGGTAGGGGCCGGCCCCGTCGACGGACACCCGCCAGCCGGAGAGGTGGTTGACGAACGTCACGGGGATGCGTTCGGGCACGTTCCCGGGGCCGTGCATGAGCTCGATCTCGACCGGCCCGGAACCGTAGTGGTCGAAGGGCCAATTCTCGATCTCTCCCGCGATGGTCAGCGGTACCGGGAAGACGCCGGGCAGCATGCCCTTGGTCCAGCTGCGGCGGGTCGGCGTCGCCACGGAACGCACTCGCAGACTGAGGTCTTCGTTGAGGTGCTGGGTCTGCGGATCCAGCAGGGCCGATCCGGGCGAAATGGTCAGATTGGCCATCAGCACGCTGTAGTTCGACTGGACGTCCTCGATGACCAGGGTGGCCGTGCTCCGCTCACCGCCGGCCGGGATCTCCGGGTGGTGATGCCCCCCGCTGCTGGCATAGAGCGCGACCGACGCGACGTACGCCCCGACGACGCCCACGATCAGAGCGATGATCCCGTACCTCACGACCGCCCCCTACCCGATTCGGCCACCGTGGCCGTCAAAGTCTTGAAACACAAGGAATTCCAAGCGATCGCCGAAGGTTCAGCCCGACGGCGCGGGGACCGGCTCCGCCGGTGGAGTGGCGACGACATCCGGCCGCAGATGCCGCCACCAGCAGGTGATGTAGAGCAGCATCGCGATCACCAGTGCGACGATCACCCAGAGCACGATGGTCACATCGATCCACGCCCCGAACGGGGGCAGGCCGGGAAGCGCGTTGCGCAGCGGTACCACCGCGAAGAGCATCGCCGCGTACCACGTCGTCATCGGGGGCTGAAACTTTCGCCGGTCACGCAGCGTTTGGATCGCCACGACCAGGCCCAGGCCGGCGATGGCGATGAGCACACCGCAAATGACGATGCCGAACACCGCGGTGCTCAGCGCGCGCCGCACGCTCAGCCGGTACGCCTCGTGGCCGGGGATCTTGGTGGCGGAGACCTTGAAGCCGGACAGGTGGTCGATGAGTCGCACCGGGATGAGTTCGGGCGGCTTGGTCGTGTCGCCGCCGGGGAAGAGTTGCACCTCGATCGGTCCGGAGGCGTAGTTGTCGAACGGCCACCGTTCGACGTGTCCGGCGATGGTCAGCGGGACCGGAAAGACGCCGGGAAGCATGCCCGGTGTGTATTCGCGCCGGCTGGGCTGGGCCGACGATCTGACGCGCAGCACCAGGTCTTCCTTGAGCCGGTGGGTGACCGGATCCAACAGCGCGGGTCCTGGCGACACGGCCAGGTTGGCGACGACCGCGCTGTAGTTCGACTGCATCTCTTCCACAGTCAACGTCGCCATGCTCTGGGTGACCGACTCCGCGTTGTCACTCAGGGTGCCGGGAGCCGCCCCTTCGACGGTGTCCTCATAGAGCTCGATCAACGCGACGTACGTCGCGACGATGAGCACGACAAGACCTGCTATGGCGAATCTTCGGACCGCCGACGGCATGCTGCTCCTACCCCTGCGGAGTGTCTTGTTTCCCAAGGAAATCTAACGGAACCGCCCGGCTCGCGCGGCGATACGGCCGAAGCGGCACCGTGACGGACGTGGCCGGGTTTTGCGGCGTATCGACGTCGTGGCCGCGGGCCCGCGGCGAAACGGTCGACAGCGGCGTCGACAAAAGGGTTGATACCGATGGGTTTTCGACTGGAGCAGCCTGCGCCTCAGCTAGGCGGCTTCGGGTCGCAGATGCCGCCACCAGCAAGAGACATATAGCCCCATCGATATCCCCAACACGACGATCACCCACACCACGATCGTGATGTCGATCCAGCTTCCGAACGGTGGCGCATCGGGCAGCGCGTTGCGCAGCGGCATCACCGCGAACAACATGGCCGCATACCACGTCGTCATCGGCGGCTGAAATTTACGCCGGTCGCGTGCCGTCTGGACGGCGACGAACGCACCCACGCAGGCGAGCCCGATGAGGACGCACAAGATGGCGACCCCGAACAGCACGGTGCTCGGCGTCCGGGACAGCTCCACCCGGAACGGGCCCGTGGGCTCGGCTTCGTCGGCGCGAATCACGTCGACGTTCCAGCCGAGCAGACGGTTGACCAAGGTCACCGTCGCGGGCACCGGTGTGTTTTCGGGACCGGACGACAGTAGAGCGACGACGGGCCCCGAATGGTATTCGTCGAACGGCCATTCCGCGACTTCGCCGGTCAGGGCGAGCGACACCCGAAACACAGTGGGCAGCGTGCCTTTCGGCCAGGTCTGCCTGCTGGTGGTCATGGTGGAGGCGGCGGCGACGTGGAGGTCGTCCTTGAGGGTGTGGGTACGCGGGTCCAGCAGCGCGGGACCGGGCACCACGGTGATGTTGGCAACCAGGACGCTGTTGCGCGACTGAATCTCTTCGATGTCGTTGGTGATCGTTGTTCCGTCGCCGGCCGAGGCGTCCTGCACCACGACGTGGGGGTGGCCCATACCGCCGCCGACGTACAGCACGATCGACCCGATGTAGGCGCCGACCAAGAGCAACACACCGAGGGCGGCCAGCCTCGCGCGGCGGCTATTCCACCGTGACGGACTTCGCGAGGTTTCGCGGTTTGTCAACGTCGTAACCTCGGGCCTGGGCAACCGACGCGGCGAACACCTGAAGCGGGATGGTCGACAGCAGTGGCTGCAAAAGTGTTGATACCGATGGGATTTCGATCAGGTGGTCGGCGTAGGGCCGCACGGTGTCGTCGCCTTCCTCCGCGATCACGATGGTGATCGCGCCGCGGGCCTGAATCTCGCGGATGTTGGACAGCAGCTTGGAGTGCAGCGTGGCCTGCCCCTTGGGCGAGGGCATGACGACGATGACCGGCAGGTCGTCCTCGATCAGCGCGATGGGGCCGTGCTTGAGCTCGCCGGCGGCGAAGCCCTCGGCGTGCATGTAGGCCAGTTCCTTGAGTTTCAGCGCGCCTTCCAGCGCCACCGGGTAGCCGACGTGGCGGCCCAGGAACAGCACGGTCGAGGACTGGGCGAACCGGTGCGCCAGGGCGGCCACCGGCTCGATCATCGCGAGCACCCGCGCGACCAGGTCCGGCATCGATTCCAGCTCGCGGTACTCCCGCTCGACCTCGTCGGGATACTTGGTGCCGCGAGCCTGGGCCAGTGCCAGGCCCACCAGATAGTTGGCGGTGATCTGCGCCAGGAACGTCTTGGTTGAGGCGACGCCGATCTCGGGGCCGGCGCGGGTGTAGAGCACGGCGTCGCATTCGCGCGGGATCTGCGAGCCGTTGGTGTTGCAGATGGCCAGCACCTTGGCCTTCTGCTCCTTGGCGTGGCGGACGGCCTCGAGCGTGTCGGCGGTTTCCCCGGACTGCGAGATGGCGACCACCAGGGTGCTGCGGTCCAGCACCGGATCGCGGTACCGGAACTCGCTGGCCAGTTCCACCTCGACCGGCAGCCGGGTCCAGTGCTCGATGGCGTATTTCGCAAGCAGCCCGGAGTGATAGGCGGTGCCGCAGGCCACCACGAACACCTTGTCGATCTCGCGCAGCTCCTGATCGGAGAGCCGCTGCTCGTCGAGCAGGATCCGGCCGTCGACGAAATGCCCGAGCAGGGTGTCGGCCACCGCGGCGGGCTGCTCGGCGATCTCCTTGAGCATGAAGTACTCGTAGCCGCCCTTTTCCGCGGCGGCCAGGTCCCAGTCGATGTGGAACTCGCGGTACTCGACGTCGGGGTTGCCGTGGAAGTCGGTGATCCGGTAGCCGTCGGCGGTGAGCACCACGGCCTGGTCCTGGCCGAGTTCGACGGCGTGGCGGGTGTGCGGGATGAACGCGGCCACGTCGGAGCCGACGAACATCTCGCCGTCGCCGATGCCGAGCACCAGCGGCGTCGAGCGGCGGGCGGCCACGATGGTGCCGGGCTCGTCGGCGTTGGTGAACACCAGGGTGAAGTGCCCCTCCAGCCGGCGCAGCACGGCCAGCACCGAGGCGGCGAAGTCACCGGAGGTCGGCCCGTGCCGGTAGGCCTGCGCCAC
>NZ_LZJG01000494.1:0-654 GCF_001667785.1 Mycobacterium sp. E3247
TGGGAAGAGTTCGAGGACAAGGTCGACCGGATCGTCACCATCGGCGCCTTCGAGGCTTTCAAGATGGAGCGGTACGCCGCGTTCTTCGAACGCGCCCACAACATTCTTCCCGACGACGGCCGCATGTTATTGCATACCATTTTGACCTACACCCAGAAACAGCAGTACGAACGCGGCGTCCCCATCACGATGAATGATCTTCGATTCGCGCGATTCATTGGCACTGAAATTTTCCCGGGCGGACAATTGCCGGCGCAGGAAGACATCTTCAGGTTCGCCGGCGAAGCGGGGTTTTCCGTGCAGCAGGTCCACTCGCTGCAGCTGCACTACGCGAGGACCCTGGAGACCTGGGCTGCCGCCCTCGAGGCCAATCGCGAGCAGGCCGTCGCCATCCAGTCGCAAGAGGTCTACGACCGCTACATGAAGTACCTGACCGGCTGCGCGAAGCTGTTCCGCCAGGGTTACACGGACGTCGACCAGTTCACGCTGGAAAAGTAGCGGTCCCCGGCCCCTCGCCACCTACTTCACGAGGGTGAACTGCCCGACATTGCTGATGCCCTTGCGGAAGAAGTTCTCACAGCCGGTCAGGTAGTGCATGTACTTGCCGTAGACCTCTTCGGACTGCAGCTCGACCGCCTGCTTGCGGTTGGCGGC
>NZ_LZJG01000495.1:0-841 GCF_001667785.1 Mycobacterium sp. E3247
AGCGCGTAGATGGCGTCGACCGTGGCCCGCACGTCCGTGTCGGCGGGCAGCGCGCCCCGGGTTCGGGCGTCCCCGATGATCTCGGCGACGGCGCCGCGCAACGCCTTCAGCCCGGGATACTCCGGTCGGCCGCGAACCGGGTGCTCGTTGCTTTCGGCGCGGACGGCGCGATCGAATGCGGCCAGATGCGGATGCTCGCGCATCAGCCGGCTCGCCTCGTCCAGCACCGCCGCGAGGCGATCGACCACGCCGCCGGGACCCGCGGCGGCCGCGCGCAGCCGCGGCAACGCGACGTCGGTCCGCGCCGCTATCGCGGCGTTGATCAGCTCCGCCTTGTTCGGAAAGTAGTTGTAGAGGCTGGCGCTGGTGACGTTCGCGGCCCGGGCGATCTCACGGATGGTGGCGCCCGCGTACCCGAATTCGGCCACGCAGCGCATGGTGGCAACGACGATCCGCTGCCGCGTCTCCTCGCCGCTGGCGCCGACCGGACGTCCCCGTTGCGCCCGCGTCACCATGCTGTCCTCACTCGCGCGTCCCGTCCGCCGGCTCCCGGTCCCCGACACGGTCGAATATAATCGAGTGATCGATTAGTTCCGGCTTCGCCGCGGAGGTGCGTAGTGCGTGATGGACGGAGCTGCGGCGGGCTTCCCGCCGCATGAGCGTCACGCCGCCGCAATTGGGTCGGCCGGTGGGTGCCGACGGTGAGCAGACCCGGGCCCGCATCATCACCGCCGCGATGCGATGTGTGGCCGAGAATGGCTATTCGCGCACCACGATTCGCGAGATCGCCCGGGCGGCCGACGTCACCAGCGGCAGCCTGTACCACTACTTCCCGAACAAG
>NZ_LZJG01000496.1:0-726 GCF_001667785.1 Mycobacterium sp. E3247
GCGCCGGTCCTGCTGGGCGATGTGTTCGACCCGCTGCCCGCGATGGGCCTGTGGCAGACGGTGTTGTTGGTCGACGGCAACGTGGGCCTCGGCGGGGACCCGCGCCGCATCCTGGGGCGGGCCGCCGAGCTGCTGGCGCGGGGCGGGCGCTGCGTGGCCGAATTCGACGCCGAGAACATCGGCATCCGATCGCGCTGGGTCCGGCTGGAGTCCGCCTGCGAGGTCGGGCCCTGGTTCCGGTGGGCGTCGGTCGGCGTGGACAGTGCCGCCGCACTGGCCGCGCAGGTCGGCCTGACGCTGACCGGCGTTCGTCTGATCGGCGGCCGGGTGATCGCCTGCCTGGCGGCGATGTGAGCGTGGGGAGAGGCGCCGCCGACGGCCGACGCGGCGTCGACGCAAACGTCAGTTTCGGAGCCGGGGGCGGGGGTACGCTGCCCTAACACCACGGCAAGGAGGCCGGCTATGACATCGTGCGCGAAATGGTTGCTGCGGGCGCGTCCCGGCGACTACGCGCTGGCCTTGAGCGTCGCGGGCGCTTCGCTACCGGTGGTCGGCAAGCACCTCGAGCCGCTGGGCGGCCTCACCGCGATGGGCATCTGGGGCGCCCGGCACGCCCCCGAGTTCTTCTCCGGGATGACCAAGCCCCGCCCGTCGCCCGACGGCGACGACGCCCGCCTCCCCGACGGGTTGAGCGCCCGGGACGTCTCCGTCGCGGCGCTGCGCGGG
>NZ_LZJG01000497.1:0-15017 GCF_001667785.1 Mycobacterium sp. E3247
GTGCTGTCCGATTACCAGGTCGACGGCGCCGACCGACACGGCGGCGTGCGGTTGGCTGCTGTGGGCGATCCGTGCGCCCGAGCAGCGCAACGCCTCGACCAGCAGCTCCGAGAGCGGTCCGCGGCCGTGGATCCGGATGGACGGCGCCCGGCCGCGGGACGTCGCGCATTCGGTGGCGACGCCCGCACCGACCAGCCGGGCGACCAGGTCGCTCAGCGCCGCGGCGTCCTGCAGGCCGCGGTCGGCGGCCCGGCGGCGCAACTCCGAGAGCGGCATCGGTGACCGCATGGACCGCAGCAAGCCGGCCAGCTCCGCCGCGGCCAGGTCACCCGGGGGGCGCACCAGCACGGCCCGGCGGGGATCCCAGCCGACCTGCACCGCGCCGTCGGGGCGCAGCAGCACCGGCATGGCCGGGTCCAGCGCATAGGTGGGAACCGGTGACACGGGTGCACTGTGCCACGCCGGAGGCGATGGGCCCGGTCAGTTATCCACAGGACCAACGCGGGATCGCGTCGCCGTCAACCTTGGCCGTAAGCGTCAGGGTTGTCCGGCCGGTGCGGGCGGCGGCGGCGGTGGGCACGGCTTGCCGCCGCGTATGCCGATGACCGTTCCGTTCGTCGTGGTTACCGGTCCGACCGTCACGCCGCACGGCCAGTTCGCTATGTTGCCTGGGTCATTCGGGTCCGGGGCAGGATCCGCTTGCGCGAGCCCTGCGCTGAAGGCCAGGGCGACTACCGCCAGCCCCGCAGCGAAGATTGGTTGTGTTCGCATTTCCCCACCTCAATCGATCCGTCCGTAGCCAGCATCGCGTTGCTAGCGTAGTGCACCGGGCCGACCCGATCGACCTTTGCCAAGCATCGCGCACGCTACCCGTAGACGTGGGGAACAGTGCGTGAACTATGCGCGAATCACCTTGTGAGGCAGGTGTTTCGTGGTATGGCGCGGTCAGTTCTGCACGGGACCGGGGCCCGGGTCCTCGGGGTTCTCCTCCAGCTTGGCGATCGCCTCGTCGATGCCGCTGGTGTCACCGCCGATGACCCGGTCGATGAAGCCGGCCGGCTCGTCGAGGTCCTCGGCGTCGGGCAACAGGTCGGGGTGTTGCCATATGGCGTCGCGGGCGTCCACGCCGGCGGCCTCGGTAAGGCGCTCCCACAGGGCGGCGGCTTCGCGCATCTTGCGGGGCCGCAGCTCCAGGCCCACCAGGGTCGCGAACGTCTGCTCGGCCGGACCGCCGGTGGCGCGGCGGCGGCGCAGCGTCTCGCTGAGCGCGGCCGCCCCCGGGATGCGGTCGCCCAGGGCCGCGGTCACCACCACCTGCACCCAGCCCTCGATCAACGCCAGCAGCGTCTCGAGGCGTTCCAGCGCCTGCGTCTGCGCCGGTGTCGCCTTGGGCTCGAAAACGCCTTGTCCCAAGAGGTTTTCGATGGCAGCCGGATCGGACAACGTCGCCGGGTTGAAGTCGCGGGCCAGCTCCTCGATCCCGCTCATGTCGATCTGCATGCCGCGCGCGTAGGCCTCGACGGCGCCCAGCAGCTGGCTCGAGAGCCAGGGCACGTGGCTGAACAGCCGGTGGTGGGCGGCCTCCCGTGCGGCCAGGAACGTCAGGATCTCGCTGCGGGGCTGCTCGAGTCCGGCCGCGAACGACTCGACGGCGTCGGGAAGGATGGCGGCGACGCCCTTGGGCCCCAACGGAAGGCCGATGTCGGTCGACGTCAGCACCTCGCGCGACAGCCGGCCGAGCGCCTGCCCCAGCTGGGAGCCGAACGCCATGCCGCCCATCTGCGACATCACCGCCATCAGCGGGCCGGCCATGCTCTTGGCCTCCTCGGGCAGCGACGACGCCCAGACCGTCGAAATCTGCTGCGCCATCGGGTCGCACAACCGCTTCCACGTCTGGAGGCTGTTGTCGACCCAGTCGGCCGGAGTCCAGCCCACCGCCTTGCTCGTGCCCGCGGGCAGCGCGGTGGCGCCGTCCAGCCAGGTTTCGGCGAGGTGCACCGCGTCGGCGATCGCCGACTGCGTGGTGGCCGGGATCGGCGCCACGAACCCGATCGAGTTGGTCGCCACCCGGCGCGCCAACTCGTAGTTGACCGGTCCCGACGGCTCGCCGCCGGCCATCACGGTGCCGGCGCTGGAAAACATTTGACCGAGCTGGGTGAAGATCTGTCCCAGGTCGCCCATCCCGAACGCCCCGAACGGATCGGAGCCGCCGGACCCCGAGTGGGGGTCCTTCTTCCCGGGTTTGTCGGGGTCTTCTCCGGGGGAGAAGCCGAAAGGCAGGTCAGCCATACCGTCAACGGTACTCACCGCGGGAACCCGAGGGGCGGTCTCGGGTCAGCTTGTGGCTGAACCGGGCGCGTCGGGCGCCGTCTAGTGTGATCGGCGTGAACAGGCGGATTCTGACCTTGATGGTCGCGCTGGTGCCGATCCTGGTCTTCGGCGTGTTGCTCGCGGTGGTGACGGTGCCGTTCGTCTCGCTGGGCCCCGGCCCCACCTTCGACACGCTCGGCGAGGTCGACGGCAAGCAGGTGGTGGCGATCGAGGGCGCCGCGACGCATCCGACCACCGGGCACCTCAACATGACCACGGTCTCTCAGCGCGACGAGCTGACCCTTGGGGAGGCGCTCACGCTGTGGCTCTCCGGCCAGGAGCAGCTGGTCCCGCGCGACCTGATCTACCCGCCGGGCAAGTCGCGGGACGAGGTCGACAAGGCCAACAACGCGGACTTCAAGGACTCCGAGGACAGCGCCGAGTACGCCGCCCTGGGCTACCTCAAGTACCCGGCCGCGGTCACCGTCGCGAAGGTCACCGATCCGGGCCCGTCGGCGGGCAAGCTGAAGGACGGCGACGCCATCGACGCCGTCAACGGCACCCCGGTGGCCGACGTCGAGCAGTTCACCGGGCTGCTCAAGGGCACCAAACCCGGTCAGACGGTGACGATCGATTACCGGCGCAAGAACGAACCGGCCGGCGTCACGCAAATTACGCTCGGCGCGAACAAGGACCGCGACTACGGCTTCCTCGGTGTGGCCGTCCTGACCGCGCCCTGGGCGCCTTTCGTGGTCAACTTCAACCTCGCCAACGTGGGCGGCCCGTCGGCCGGCTTGATGTTCAGCCTGGCGGTGGTCGACAAGCTGACCACCGGTGACCTGGCCGGGTCGAAGTTCATCGCGGGGACCGGCACCATCTCGGCCGACGGGAAGGTCGGCCAGATCGGCGGCATCACGCACAAGATGGTCGCGGCCCACGCGGCCGGTGCGACCGTGTTCCTGGTGCCGGCCAAGAACTGTTACGAGGCGAACTCGGACAACCCGTCCGGCCTGCGCCTGGTGAAGGTGGAGACCCTAGGCCAGGCGGTCGAGGCGCTGCACGCGGTCACGTCGGGGGGGCAGCCGCCGAGCTGCTGAAAGCACGGCCGGGATCGCAGGTCGCCCGATGCGTAGAGTTGTCACCGTCGATCAATCGAGCAGGGAGCGTAGCCAGTGGGGATGCGGCCCACCGCACGGATGCCGAAGCTGACCCGGCGTAGCCGGATTCTGATCCTGATCGCACTCGGTGTGATCGCTTTGCTGCTCGCCGGTCCGCGGCTGATCGACGCGTATGTGGACTGGCTGTGGTTCGGCGAGCTGGGCTACCGCTCGGTGTTCACGACCGTGCTGGTCACCCGTTTCGTGGTCTTCCTGGTGGCCGGTCTGCTGGTGGGCGGGATCGTGTTCGCCGGTCTGGCGGTGGGCTACCGCACCCGCCCGGTGTTCGTGCCGAGCAACGACAACGACCCGGTGGCCCGCTACCGCGCCGTCGTCCTGTCCCGGTTGCGGCTGGTCGGCATCGGGGTGCCGATCGCGATCGGCCTGCTGGCCGGCATCGTCGCGCAAAGCTATTGGGTGCGAATCCAACTGTTCATGCACGGCGGGGACTTCGGCATCCGGGACCCACAGTTCGGCAAGGATCTCGGCTTCTACGCGTTCGACCTGCCGTTCTACCGGCTGCTGCTCAGCTACCTGTTCGTCGCCGTATTCCTGGCCTTCGTGGCCAACCTGTTGACGCACTACATCTTTGGCGGCATCCGGCTGTCGGGCCGCACCGGCGCGCTGAGCCGCTCGGCCCGCATCCAGCTGGTCACCCTGGTGGGGCTGTTGGTGGTGCTCAAGGCGGTCGCGTACTGGCTGGACCGCTACGAGCTGTTGTCCCACACCCGCGGCGGGAAGCCCTTCACCGGCGCCGGGTACACCGACATCAACGCGGTGCTGCCGGCGAAGCTGATCCTGATGGCGATCGCGTTGATCTGCGCGGGCGCGGTGTTCTCCGCGATCGTCCTGCGCGACTTGCGGATTCCCGCGATCGGCCTCGTGTTGTTGCTGCTGTCGTCGCTGATCGTGGGCGCCGGGTGGCCGCTGATCGTCGAGCAGATCAGCGTCAAACCCAATGCCGCGCAGAAGGAAAGCGAGTACATCGGCCGCAGCATCACCGCGACGCGGCAGGCGTATGGCTTGACCTCGGACGTGGTGACCTATCGCACCTACGCCGGCGACACCCAGGCCACCGCCCAGCAGGTGGCCGACGACCGGGCGACCACCTCCAACATCCGGCTGCTCGACCCGACGATCGTCAGCCCGGCGTTCACGCAGTTCCAGCAGGGCAAGAACTTCTACTATTTCCCCGACCAGCTGTCCATCGACCGGTACGTCGACCGCAACGGCTCGCTGCGCGACTACGTCGTCGCGGCCCGCGAACTCAACCCCGACCGGCTGATCGACAACCAGCGGGACTGGATCAACCGGCACACCGTATACACCCACGGCAACGGGTTCATCGCCTCGCCGGCCAACACGGTGCGCGGAATCGCCAACGACCCCAACCAGAACGGCGGCTATCCCGAATTCCTGGTCAACGTCGTGGGCGCCAACGGCAACGTGGTGTCCGACGGCCCGGCGCAGCTCGACCAGCCGCGCATCTACTACGGCCCGGTCATCTCCAACACGTCGGCCGACTACGCGATCGTCGGACGCAACGGTGCCGACCGCGAGTACGACTACGAGACCAGCGCCGACACCAAGAACTACACCTACACCGGTCTCGGGGGAGTGCCCGTCGGCGACTGGCTGTCGCGCAGCGTGTTCGCCGCCAAGTTCGCGGAGCGAAACTTCCTGTTCTCCAACGTGATCGGCTCCAACAGCCGGATCCTGTTCAACCGCGACCCGGCCCGCCGGGTGGAGGCGGTGGCGCCCTGGCTGACCACCGACAGCTCGGTGTACCCGGCGATCGTCAACAAGCGACTGGTGTGGATCATCGACGGCTACACGACCCTGGACAACTACCCGTATTCCGAACTGACCTCGCTGGAATCGGCCACCGCCGACTCCAACGAGGTGGCCTTCAACAAGCTGGCCCCCAATAAGGACGTCTCCTACATCCGCAACTCGGTGAAGGCCACGGTGGACGCCTATGACGGCACCGTCACGCTGTATCAGCAGGACGAGCAGGATCCGGTGCTCAAGGCGTGGATGCAGGTCTTCCCCGGCACGGTCAAGCCCAAGAGCGACATCACCCCCGAGCTGGCCGAGCACCTGCGCTATCCCGAGGACCTGTTCAAGGTGCAGCGGATGCTGCTGGCCAAATACCACGTCAACGATCCGGTGACGTTCTTCTCCACCTCGGACTTCTGGGATGTGCCGCTGGACCCGAACCCGACCGCCAGCAGCTATCAGCCGCCGTATTACATCGTGGCGAAAAACATTGCCAAGAACGACAATTCGTCTTCGTATCAGCTGACCAGCGCGATGAACAGGTTCAAGCGTGACTATCTGGCGGCCTACATCAGCGCCAGCTCCGACCCGGCGACCTACGGCAGGATCACCGTGCTGACCATCCCGGGCCAGGTCAACGGGCCCAAGCTGGCCAACAACGCGATCACCACCGATCCGGCGGTGTCCCAGGACCTCGGCGTGATCGGGCGCGACAACCAGAACCGGATCCGCTGGGGCAACCTGCTCACCCTGCCGGTGGGGCAGGGTGGCCTGCTGTACGTCGAACCGGTGTACGCCTCCCCGGGGGCCAGCGACGCCGCGTCGTCGTATCCGCGGCTGATCCGGGTGGCGATGATGTACAACGACAAGATCGGCTACGGCCCCACCGTGCGCGACGCGCTGACCGGTCTGTTCGGTCCCGGCGCGGGCGCGGCCGCCACGAACATTCAGCCCACCGAGGCCGGCGGCCCCCAGGCCCCGCCGGCCAGCCCGCCCCCGCCGGCCGCAGCACCGGGTGCGCCGCCGCCGGTGGCGGCTGTTCCGCCGGTGCCGGACGGGTCGGTGACCCTGTCACCGGCCAAAGCCGCCGCGCTGCAAGAGATTCAGGCGGCGCTGGGCGCGGCCAAGGACGCGCAGAAGAAGGGCGACTTCGCCGGCTACGGGGCCGCGCTGCAGCGGTTGGACGACGCGATCACCAAGTACAACAACACCAAATAGCCCTCAGGCCCCGGCCATTCCGGCCGTCCGGAATCTCTCCCGATAGGCCTTCGGGCTGATGCCCAGGTGGTTGACGAACACCCGCCTCAGCGTTTCGATGCTGCCGAAGCCGGCCATGCCCGCGGTCTCGCTGACAGACCGGCCGGATTCCAGTGCGCCCCGGGCGAAGTCGACGCGCACCAGTTCGACGTAGCGCGCCGGGCTCATGCCGAGCTCGGATTGGAAGAGCCGGGTCAGCTGGCGGGTGCTCAGCGACGCCCGGGCCGCAAGGGATTTCACGCTGTGATCGGCGGCCGGGTCGGCCGCGACCGCGTCGATGACTGCGCGCAGCGGCGACTGGGGCGGTGGGTCGGCCTCGACCAGCACGGAGAATTGTGATTGTCCGCCGGCCCGTTTCAGGTAGACGACCAGCCACCGGGCCACGTTGCGGACCAGTTCGGTCCCGTGATCCATTTCGACCAGCGCCAGCGCCAGGTCGATGCCCGACGAAATCCCGGCCGAGGTGAAGACGTCGCCGTCGCGGACGAAGATCGCGTCGGGCTCCACCATGACGTCACGGAAGGCCCGGGCCAGCAACCGCGCCTCGTTCCAGTGGGTAGTCGCGCGCCGGCCGCTGAGCAGGCCGGCCTGCGCGAGGACGAACGAGCCCGTGCAGATTGAAGCGATCCGCCGGGTCCGTGCCGACAATGATCGGACGGCCTCGACGAGCGCGGGGTCGATGGGCCGCCCCGGCAGGTGGTCGCTGCCGGCGACGAGGACGGTGTCGGCGGATTCGATCGACGAAATGCGGTCGGTGACACCCAACGGGGTCCCGAGTGACGTGGTCACGTCCCGGCCGTCCACGGACGCGATCCTGAGCCGGTAGTCGGCGCCGAACCGGTTGGCCTCGACGAAGACTTCGCCGGCCCCCGCGACGTCCAACAGCGTCACGTCGTCGAAGACGACGATCACCACCACCCGCGAACGCGTTCCGGCTTCGGACACGTAGGACATTGTGTCGCTTTCTGTGGACAGGACGGCCCGAACGCCCGCGGTCGGCCAGCGTGCGCCGTCGCAGACTAACGGTCATGACCACTCAATCGCTCGAAACCATCGCCGGCATCCGCATCCCCGACTCGGCGCTGGCGCGCGAGGCCACCGACTTCATCCGCGACGCCGAGGACGACCTGCTGTTCAACCACTCGCGCCGGGTGTTCCTGTTCGGCGCCCTGCAGGGTCTGCGCCGTGGGCTGCAAGCGGATCTGGAGCTGCTGTACGTGGGCGCGATGTTCCACGACCTCGGGCTCACCGGGCGCTACGGCAGCTCGACGGTCCGCTTCGAGGTCGACGGCGCGAACGCGGCCCGGGACTTCCTGACGGCGCGCGGCGTCGATGAGGTCGAGGCGGACAAGGTGTGGCTCGGGATAGCCCTGCACACCACTCCCGGCGTCCCCGAGTTCCTCACGCCCGAGGTCGCCCTGCTCCAGGCCGGGGTTGAGGTCGACGTGGTCGGGATCGGACGCGAGCAGCTGGCCCCCGACGAGCTCGCGGCGGTGACCACCGCCCACCCGCGACCCGATTTCAAGAACCGCATCCTCGCGGCTTTCAACGACGGCATGAAGCACCGCCCGCGGACCACCGCCGGGACCATGAACGCCGACGTGCTCGCACACTTCGATCCCGCCTTCGAGCGCGTCGACTTCGTCGACAAGATCCTCAACAACGGCTGGCCGGAATAAGCGCCCTCCGCCGAGATTGCCGTCATGGTCGTACTCACCGCACCGTCCGCGACCATGGCGGCAATCTCGCCGCCGGGAGGTCCCTGACCGTGCGATTTGGTCGCCGTGATGCCGGTTCGGTAACCTGGCATTCACCAACGCGGGGTGGAGCAGCTCGGTAGCTCGCTGGGCTCATAACCCAGAGGTCGCAGGTTCGAATCCTGTCCCCGCTACCAGGTGAAACGGCCCCCGGAGTAATTCCGGGGGCCGTTTTCGTGCCACGGCGACCATGGGTGGCCAATGAGCAACTTAATCGGTTGGTGGACAAGCAAATACGGGATATACCGGCGACCACCGCGAACGGTGAGGCGTTAGTCCGCTGGAACGCGGCTCGAGGCACCGCAGCGTAGGGCTGTATCCCCAGGTAGAGGCCCTAACGCCCGGGTAGCGCCGGACGCTACGGCTCGCGGGCGACGATCACCACCGATTGCGCCGCGCGCGCGACGGCAGTGCTCACCGAGCCCAGCAGCATGCCGGCGAATCCGCCGCGACCGTAACTGCCGACGACGACGAGTTGTGCGGACTCCGAGTGCTCGATAAGTTGGCGAGCCGGCTGATCGCACACCACCACACGTCGCACCCCGACATCGGGGTAGCGCTCCTGAAATCCGGCGAGCCACTCGGCGAGCGCCTGTTGCGCCTGCACTTCCATCATCTCGAGATCCAGACCCGGCACTTCCGAGAGGCTGACGTCCGACCACGCATGCAGTGCCACCAACTCCACACCCCGGCGAGAGGCCTCATCAAAGGCGATCTCCGCCGCCAGTTTTGATGCGGCCGAACCATCGATTCCCACCAGCACCGGCGCCTGCGGGCGCGGAGGGGCCTCATCATGGACGACCGCGACCGGGCAATGCGCATAGTTCACAAGGCCGGTGCTGGCCGAGCCGAACGGGACCCGGCTGAACGCGCCTTCGCCCCGGCATCCCACGACCATCATGTCCGCAATCTTGGACTCGTTGACGAGCGTGGAAACGGTGGGGCCATGTACCACCACGCTGTACACGAACGGCGGGCCATGGTCGGCGGCGCTGTCGGCGACCACCTTGCGTGCGTCTTCGAGAATTCGTCGCGCTTTGTCGTCCTGGCGCTCCAAATAGTCTTGAGGAATCGGGATCGCCGGCCACGGCGCAACCGCCGGGACGACCGGTGCGATGACGTGCATGAGTGTGAGCGGAACATTGCGTATCGCAGCATCGCGAGCCGCCCAGTCGACCGCCGCCATCGACGAGGCTGATCCGTCAACGCCGACCAAGATGCCACGATGGGTTTCGTGCCCCGGCATTCTTTTCCCCGTATCTGTCGTTAGGCGATGAGAAATTGCATGACGCGCGAAGTTCAGTGCTGGGGTTGCAGTATCTTGCGAACTTCTATGGGGAGCTGACCCAGGGCCTTGTCGATCTGGGCGACCGGCAGATGGTGCAAGGCGGCCGCGGTCGTGGCTGCAGCGGCTTTGCGAACGTCGTCGGGGGCGATATTCGCCTCGCGCGCGAACCTGATGGTGTAAGCGTGGGCGTCGTACTTGTCGGGTACGGCATCGGGGTTCCATCCCTGGTAGAAAATTCCCCTGATCAAGTCGGGGAGCTGTGCCGCAAAATGAGCGCTCGCCTCTACAGTGAGCCGATCACGCAGGGTATGTAGCCAGGCTCGCAGGACTCGGTAGGCGAACTCGCGATCCTCGGTCTCGAACTCCTTCGCGACATCGTTGATCCAGGTGTGCGCGGAATCGATTGCGTGATCGAGCGCGGTGACCTTGGTCTTCGTTGACATGGTTGCCTCCGGCTCTAGTCGAGGACGAAGGTGACCAGCATGTTGACGCGAGCGACGGTACCTCCCGACATGATGACCTCCCACGGTCGATGTTGAATGCTCCCAGATTGCTCCGGTGCGACCGAAGCAAAGAAGGGGCGATGTACTCCACGGCGGAGGACTTTCGGCCACTCGAGCATCGTTGCCCGATCTGTGAGGGCGAAACGGAGCCGGTTTCGATCGGTTTTGTGCATCGGGACGGCGAGAATCAATCAGCGAGCCCGCCGACGGCTAGCCGCACCGACCTCGGAGGTTCGTGCCGCCGTCTAACGGGGCAGCACGGCCTCGATGGCGCTGATGACTTCGGGGGCGTCGGGCTCGGTGCGGGGGCGGAACCGGCGGACCACCTCACCGCCGGGCGAGATGAGAAACTTCTCGAAGTTCCACTGGATGTCTCCGGCCTGGCCGGCGGCATCGGCGGCTTTCGTCAGCTCGGCGTAGAGCGGGTGGCGGTCATCGCCGTTGACGTCGGTCTTCGCCAGCAGCGGGAACGTCACCCCGTATGTCGTCGAGCAGAACTCCCGGATCTCCTCGGCCGTGCCCGGTTCCTGGCCCATGAACTGGTTGCAGGGGACGCCGACGACCGTCAGGCCGCGGTCACAATAGTCCTTCGCCAGCTTCTCCAGCGCCGTGTACTGCGGGGTCAGTCCGCACTTGGAGGCCACATTCACGACCAGCGTTGCGCCGTCGGACAATTCGGCCAGCGTGGTCGGCCGGCCATCGAGGGTGGTCAGTGCGATGTCGTTGAGGGTCACTCCGACGACGCTAACGCAATGCGACCGATTAGGGCAGCAGCCCTCGTCGCCTGGCCTCGGAGACCGATTCCCCGCGCCTGGTGGCGCCCAGCTTGATGTAGATGCCCTTGAGATACCACTTGACCGTGTTGATGGTGACCCCCAGATTCCGGGCGATCTGCTTGTTCGACAGGCCGCGGTCCAGGAGCCGCAGTACCTCGAGTTCGCGAGCGTTCAGCGGTTCCTCGGGCGTCGGGGCGCGGTCATCGGCGCGGGCGATGACGGGGATGGCCGCGTTCTTCGCGTCGGCGTGGGCGGTGGCCAACAATCGCGAGAGATACTCGGGCGGGACCTGGGGAAGCGTGGCCGGCCAGTGGCGGGTGCGACTGGCATCGCGAAGAGCGCCGACGATTTTCAGGATCTCCGGCCCCGCGTCGACGATGGTGCGCAGCAGTCCGGCCTCCGCGCCGAGGAGCAGCACGGGCGCCAGCGTTTCGGCCGCGGCTTCGGTGTCACCGGTCAGGCAAAGCACCCGGGCCAGTTCGATGGTGCTGACGGCCGCGGCGTAACGCCATCCGGCGGCGGCGCTTTCGTGATGCATCCGGGACAGCAGATCGTGGGCTGCGCCGTAGTCGCCTCCGGCACAGCAGATTTGCGCCTGCATGCCGAGCCGGTAGTGCCGGGTGGCCATGCCGATGCCGTCCACCCCGTCCGGTGTGCCGCCGCCCCGGCGGTCGAGGGTGTGTTGCGCGCGAGGGGTGTCGCCTAAGGCGAGGTGCAGACGCACGCACTCGTAGTCGAGCGCGGCCGACAGCCTGGGCAGGGAAAGGTGTTGGGCCGCAATGTATCCCTCGTCCAACACGCAGATCGCGTCATCGATGTCCCCGCGCAGGACCTTGATGCGGGCCAGTGTGCCGTAGGTCGCGATCATGAAGTCGACGACACCGCTCTCGGCGCCCAGCTCGTGGCACCGCTCCAACAGCCGTTCGGCCGTGTCGATTTCACCGCGTTCGTAATGCAGCCTGCCGAGCAGCGCACCCGCCAGCCGGGCCGCGTGCGAATGTGGGCCGGCTTCGTTGCGGGCCAGCACAAGGGCTTCCGTGTAGCGGCTCTCGGCGGTCGTCAGGTCGAGTTGGGCGAACGCGGCGAGGCCCGCGAAGCATCGCCCGTACACGCCGGCGAAGGGGCCGCCCGCGGTCTCGTGAAAGGCGTTGGCCCATCGCTGGCGTGCCTGCGCGCTCTGATAGGCGAAGGTATGGATGTCGACGAAGGTGGCGATGTTGGCGGACACGGCCACCAGAAATGGCCGGTATGGCGGGTTCTCCACCAGGTAGGGCGCGACGAGGGCGGCGGCGCGGTCGATGCGATCGCCGTACACGTCGGTGCAGGCCTGCACCACGTCGGCCTCGCCGAGTATGCCCGCGCTGACGTCATCGGTTGCCGGGGCCAGGGCGGAGCGAACGTGGTTCAGCGCCACCTGCACCTCCGGGGCCCGGTGCAGCAGGCAGTGGGCCCACGCGATGGCGATCTGCAGGTTGGGCCTGCCGGCCAGCGACGTCTTCGGCAGCTTGTTGACCAGCCCGAGCAGGGTGGCCATCCGGCTGTGTTCGACCAGGGACATGGCTTGGCGTTCCACCAGTTCCACCGCCCCGGCGGCATCACCTGCGGCCATCGCGTGCGTCACCGCCTCGCCGAGCAGCCCGCGCTCGGCGAACCAGGCCGACGCGGTGCGGTGCAGGTCGACTACCCATTCGGGATGATCGCATTCCAGTCGCCGGCGCAGGTGGTCGGCGAACAGATGGTGGTAGCGAAACCACTCGCGGTTGTCGTCGAGGGGCCGCAGGAACATGTTGCGGCGCTCGAGTTCTTCGAGGATCGACTGCCCCCGGGGCTGACCGGTGAGCGCCGAAGCGAGTTCGCCGCAGAGGCGATCGCAGATCGAGGTGGTCAGCAGGACCCGGAGCAGGTCGGCCGGTAACGCGTTGAGCACGTTTTGGGCCAGGTAGTCACCGATGGAACTGTGCCGGCCGGAGAAGGCGGCAATCAGCGCCGAGGGATCTTCGCTGTTCCGTAGCGACAGTGTCGCCAGTTGCAGGGCGGCGACCCAGCCGTCGGTGCTCGACCACAGTCGGCGCACGTCGTCGTCGTTGAGCCCCAGGGCATTCAGCCCGAGGAATGCCGCGGACTCTTCGCGGTCGAAGCGTAGCTGCGCGCTGTCGATCTCGATGACCTGGTTGCGTACCTTCAACTTGGCCACGGCCGGCGCACGGGTCCGGCTGGTGATGATCAGGTGCAGATTGTCGGACCCGACGTCGAAGAGGAACTCCAATGCCCCTGCGGTGTCGACGTTCTCGATCAGGTGCCAGTCGTCCAACACGACCGCCAACGGTCGGCGGTATTCGGCGATCCGGTTGACGAGTTCGGCGAGCACGTAACGCCGGGCGTTGCCGGTGTGCTGTTCGAGGAGTTCGCTCAGGTTGGCGGCCAGCGACGGTTCGACGCGCCGAACCGCCTCGATGAGATGCGCCAGGAAGGACACCACGTCGTTGTCGTCGCGGTCCAGGCTGAGCCACGCCACCGGCACCCCGTCGGCCTGGAGCGCCCGCTGCCATTGCACGGCCAGGGTCGTCTTGCCGAACCCGGCCGGGGCGTGGATCAACGCCAGCCGCTTGGCGCGGCCGGACCGCAGCAGCTCGATGAGCCGCGCGCGGGCGACCAACCCGTCGTCGTAGGCGGGGGATTGCACCCTGGTAGCCACGACCTGCCTCGGTTGCGCTCCCGTAGCCATCCCCATCGCCTCGCCTCAAGCCCGGGCCCTCACGTAGCGCTCAGTGTAGTGACCCGGGCCGCACCGGCGTCTGCGCAGACTCCGCCACCCATTCGGGTAGCGGGAGGAGAAGTACGGGTGGAGGTGACGCCAAACCGCCGCTCGAGCGGTTACCGTTGGATCGCTTGGCTTTTACCGGCGCGGGGAGGCGACTGTCGTGACGAACCACACGACGCCATGACGACCACCATCGACGAACCCGCACACCGTACGGCACCCGCGGGCGCATCTCCGCCGTCCGCGGCATCGCCCGGGCGAACGCCCTAGCCATGGCAAGCCCCTCCGCCGATGCGACCCGCCGACAGATCATTCGGGCGGCCTCGCATCAGTTCGCGCGGCGGTCCTATCACGAGGTCGGCCTCGACGACATTCTCGCCCAGGCCCAATTGACCAAAGGCGCGCTGTATTTCCATTTCAAGTCGAAACACGCGTTGGCGCTCGCGGTCATCGACGAGCAGACCACCGCGGTGACGGCCGCCGTGCAAGACCTGCTGACCCGGGGTCTTTCCGGTTTGGAGACCCTGATCGACTTCTCGTTCCTGGTGGCGGTCCAAGACATCAAGTCGGATCGGTTCCGGGCGGCGCTGAACCTGGTCGAGTCGGTGGGTCAATCGGACGGACCGCATCAGGATCTGTTCGACCAATGGATCGAGGACTTGGCGGCGGTCGTCGAACAGGCCATCGGTGAGGGCGACATCGCCGAAGGCTGTGCCCCCGAGGACGTGGGGCGAATGATGTTGTCCCTCCACATGGGGCTGCGCAAAGCGAGCAGTCTGGACGAGCCGGAGCGGTTCTTGCACGACCTGCAGAAGTGCTGGACCCTGCTGCTGAACGGAATCCTGCAGCCCGATCGCAGCGACTATTTTCAGCAATTCCTGCGGCGTCGGACGGCGCTCGCGGTGCAGAAGACCCCGGTTTTCCATCGCGAGAGCGCCGCCGGTTAGACGGCCGGATCCCCGTCGCGGCGGCCACTGATCTTTGACGGGCGCGCGAGCCGTTTGCCGATTGGATTGGTGCACCGCCATTCTCCCCGTCCGGCCGCCGCCGGGTTCGTCCGCTCGGCCGGACTGTGATTCTGCGAACGGCGGTTCGCATGAAAAGCGGCCGCCAAGGTACATTCCTGTGGTCTTCGTTATTGCATGTGTGTACAGAGCCCCTGACAGGGGGAGGTTCCGCCGCGGCACCGGGACGCGGCGCAGAGGTGAGGGGCGCTGGTGACCACGTCTTCCCCGGCGCAGATCAATTCCCAGCGGCTCCCGCCGTACCGGTGGATCGCCGTCGCCGTGCTGGTGATCCTGGCCCTCGTCTTCACCCTGGTCTACGTGCAGTTCCGCGGCGGCTTCACACCGAAGACCGAGTTGACGATGTTGGCGTCGCGGGCCGGGCTGGTGATGGATCCGGGTTCGAAGGTCACCTACAACGGGGT
>NZ_LZJG01000498.1:0-1485 GCF_001667785.1 Mycobacterium sp. E3247
GACCTGCTGGCCAACACGTCGGCGGTCGCCAAACAGTTGACGGCACTGGTGCACGACAACGAAAGCAAGCTGGCGCCGACGCTGGAGCGGCTGAATTCGGTGACCGCGATGCTGCAGAAGAACCGCGACAACATCAGCAAGGCATTGCCGGGCCTGAAGAAATTCCAGATCACGGTCGGCGAGGGCATCTCCAGCATGTACGCATATCAGGCCTTCGTCCCGAACTTCCTTGCCCCGCAACTCTTCCAGCCGATCATCGACTACCTCTGGGGATTCCGCACCTTCGACACCTCGAAGGGTCCCGGCTACCCTTCGCCGTTGCCCCGGTCGCTGACTCCCTGGCCGTACAACGGTATTCCGGTCTGCCCCGGCTGCACGTTGGGCGGCAGGATCGGAGGGTCACAATGACCTCCCGGGTACCTCGTAACAGGTTGACGGCCTTGGTTGCGGTCGTCCTGGTCGGGCTCGTCGTTGCCGGCGCCGCCGTGCTCGTCCGCAACGCGGTCTTCGGCACGAAGACGATCACCGCCTACTTCACCACCGCCACCGCGATCTATCCCCATGACGAGGTACGGGTATCGGGCGTCAAAGTCGGTACCATCAAATCCATTCAGCCGCAGGGCACCCGGGCCAAGATGACCCTGAAGGTCGACCGCGGCGTGCCGATTCCCGCGGACGCGAAGGCCGTGATCGTCGCCTCGAACCTGGTGGCTGCGCGCTACGTCCAGCTCTCGCCCGCCTATCGGGACAGTGGACCGGTCATGCCCGACGGGGCCGTGATACCGGTCGAACGGACCGCGGTCCCGGTTGAGTGGGACGAGGTGAAAACCCAGTTGATGCGGTTGGCAACGGATTTGGGGCCCAAGAGTGGTGTCTCGGGCACGTCGGTGGGGCGGTTCATCGACAGCGCCGCCAACGCGCTCGACGGCAACGGCGACAAGTTGCGCCAGACGCTGGCTCAACTGTCGGGAGTGGGCCGCATCCTCGCCAACGGTAGCGGCAACATCGTCGACATCATCAAGAACCTGCAGACCTTCGTCGGCGCGCTGCGCGACAGCAACGTCCAGATCGTGCAGTTCAACGACCGCCTGGCCACCCTCACCAGCGTGGTCAACGACAGCAAATCCGATTTGGACGCGGCGCTGACCGACCTGTCGACGGCCGTCGGCGAGGTGCAGCGATTCATTGCCGGGACGCGCAACCAGACCAGCGAGCAGATCGCCCGGTTGGCCGATGTCACACAGGTTTTGGTTGATCAGCACATGGATCTGGAGAACATTTTGCATGCAGCGCCGAACGCGCTCGGCAACTTCTTCAACGACTACAACGCCGACACCGGAACCATCGTCGGCGGGTTCGGCATCATGAACTTCGCGAACCCCACCTTCTCGGGTTTGATGGTTCCACTGCCCGTGCCCGGCTGCACCGCACTCGGCGCCATCGAGAACGTCACCGCCGTTGAATCGGGCAAGCTGTGCTCGCTGT
>NZ_LZJG01000499.1:0-10418 GCF_001667785.1 Mycobacterium sp. E3247
GGGATTTCCTTGGCGCTCATGGTCGCCTGGTTGTAGAAGATCCGGCCGAAGTGCTCGCGGTCGGGGAAGACCTCGTCTTGCCGCGGGAGGAACGCACCCCCGGAGTCCACCAGGTAGATGCACGGCAAGCGGTTCTGCAGCGCGACTTCCTGCGCGCGCAGGTGCTTCTTGACCGTGATCGGGTAGTAGGTGCCACCCTTGACCGTGGCGTCGTTGGCGACGATCACGCACTCCCGCCCGGACACCCGGCCGATCCCGGTGATGATTCCCGCGCCCGGGGACTCGTCGTCGTACATGCCGTTTGCGGCCAGCGGGGCCAGCTCCAAGAACGGGCTGCCCGGGTCGAGCAGTCGGTCCACCCGCTCGCGCGGCAGCAGCTTGCCACGACTGACGTGGCGTTCGCGCGCGCGTTCGTTGCCGCCCAGCGCCGCGGCCGCCAGCTTGGCGTTCAACTCGGCGACCAGCCGGCGGTGCTCTTCGGCGAACGATGGCGCGGTCATCACTGTTGAAGTCACGAATGCCTCCCGGTTGTCGCCAGCACAAGCGGCGGTTCGGTTTTGTCCAGCACCTCGTCGGCCGAGACGCCGGGGGCGGTCTCGATCAAGTGCAAACCGTCGTCGCGGACGTCGATGACGGCCAGATCGGTGATGATGCGGTCGACACAGCCCGTGCCGGTCAACGGAAGAGTGCACCGCGCAACGATTTTCGGGCTGCCGTCGCGCGCGGTGTGCTCCATCATCGCGATCACCTTGCGGGCGCCGTGGACCAGGTCCATCGCGCCGCCCATTCCCTTCACCATCTTCCCGGGAACCATCCAGTTGGCCAGGTCGCCGGTGGCCGAGACCTGCATCGCCCCCAGCACGGCGACGTCGAGATGTCCGCCGCGGATGATCCCGAACGAGTCCGAGGAACCGAAGAAAGCAGCACCCGGCATCGTGGTGACCGTCTCTTTGCCGGCGTTGATCAAATCCGCGTCGGCGTCCTCGGGCCGCGGATAGGGTCCGACGCCCAGGATCCCATTCTCCGAATGCACGACGACGGTGACGCCGGGCGGGATGTGGTTGGGCACGAGGGTGGGCATCCCGATGCCGAGGTTGACGTATTGGCCGTCCTCGAATTCCGCGGCCACCCGCGCCGCCAAACCCTCTCGGCTCCAACTCATTGCCGCACCGTTGTCTTCTCGATCGGCTTGTCCGGTTCGGGCACGTGCACGATCCGCTGCACGAAGACGCCCGGGGTGTGCACCGTCGCGGGGTCGATCTCTCCCGGCTCGACGAGGTGCTCCACCTCGGCGATGGTGACGGTGCCGGCCCGCGCACAGTCCGGATTGAAGTTGGCGGCGGCCCGCCGGTAGACGAGGTTGCCGTGCCGGTCGCCCTTCCAGGCGTGCACCAGCGCGAAGTCGGTGCGGATGGCCCGTTCCAGGACATAGGTGACACCGTCGAATTCACGGGTCTCCTTCGGCGGTGACACCACGGCCACCGCGCCGGATGCGTCGTAGCGCCACGGCAACCCACCGTCGGCGACGGGAGTCCCGACGCCAGCGGGGGTGTAGAAGGCCGGGATACCCATCCCGCCGGCGCGCAGCCGCTCCGCGAGCGTGCCCTGCGGGGTGAGCTCCACCTCGAGCTCACCTGCGAGGAACTGGCGAGCGAACTCCTTGTTGTCACCGACATAGGAGGCGACGGCCCGGCGAATCCGCTTGTGCTCCAAAAGATGAACCAATCCGACGCCGTTTCCGCCGCAGTTGTTGGACACCGTCTCCAGGTCACGCACGCCGGTCGTCACCAGCGCGGCGATCAGCGCCTCGGGGATGCCGCAGAACCCGAAGCCCCCCACCGCCAGGGAGGATCCGTCGGTTATGTCGGCAACCGCCTCGGCGGCCGTCGCCACCACCTTGTCCATCGCCGCAGCAGCCTCCTTGCCGTCGGGCGGGGTTTGAGTTAATGCTCATTAACTCGCCGCTGAGAATACCATCGCCGACCCCACCGGTCCAGAAACGCCGTCCCGGCGCCGTGCCACCCGTTGTCGCAGGTTAATCGCGAATAACTCGTGCTAAGTTAGTGGCGATTAACCAACTGGACCGGGGGTCCGTCATGACAACGTCCACCTCCGACGGGCCGCCCGGCTCTGCCGATGCCCCGAAGCGTCGCAGCCAGCTGAAATCCGACCGGCGCCTGCAGCTACTCTCGGCGGCCGAGCGGCTGTTCGCCGAGCGCGGCTTCCTCGCCGTGCGGCTGGAAGACATCGGCGCCGCCGCCGGTGTCAGCGGGCCGGCGATCTACCGGCACTTCCCCAACAAGGAGTCGCTGCTGGTCGAATTGCTGGTGGGCATCAGCGCGCGGTTGCTCGCCGGCGCCCGCGACGTGCGGGCCCGCAATTCCGACGCGGCCGCGGCGCTGGACGGTTTGATCGACTTCCATCTCGACTTCGCGCTCGGCGAGCCGGACCTGATCCGCATCCAGGACCGCGACCTCGCGCATCTGCCCGTGGCCGCCGAAAAGCAGGTGCGCAAAGCGCAACGCCAGTACGTCGAGGTGTGGGTCGGGGTGCTGCGCGAGCTGAACCCCGACCTGGCCGAGGCCGATGCCCGGCTGACCGCCCACGCGGTGTTCGGCCTGCTGAACTCGACGCCGTACAGCATGAAATCGCCGGACGCCTCGCGCGGCAAACCCGCCCGCGCCGCGCGATCCCGCGCCGTCATGCGGGCGATGACGGTCGCCGCGCTCGCCGCCGGCGGCGAGCGCCCCTGAGTCCCCGCCGTGAGGTGATTCGCCGTTCCGGCGCTCGGCGCAGGTACTCTGCAAACCATGAGGTGGACATGAACGATTCACGTCCCACCGACCGGCTCAGTCCGTCTCTGCCGCGATCGGGGCAGCAGGGCCCGTGGTACCCGCCGCCGGCTGATCCGGCCTACGCCGATCAGACGCCCTACGCGCCCGCCTACGGCGGGCAAGCACCGCCGTGGGCAAACGACACCAACACCACCAAACAGCTGCCGGCGTACTGGCAGCACGAGCTTCCCCCGTCGGGCCAACTGCCTTCCCCGGGCCTGGCTCCCCCGCCGCCGGAGGGCCCGAAACCCCCACCGCGTTGGCTGTGGATCGTCGCCGGTGCAGCCGTGCTGCTGGTGGTCGCCTTGGTCATCGCCCTGGTGCTGGTGAACGACGCGATCAAGACGCAGACCGCCGTCCCGCCGCTGCCCGCCATGCCGGAGACGACTCCGACCATGCCGAGCCCGTCGACGCGCCCGTCCCAGCCGCGCATCCCGGCCCCGGTGCCGCCGACCGGCGGCTCGCCGACGCCCAGCGAGTCGCCCGGACCGGCCGGGATGCAAGACATCGTCTACAGCGTGGCCGGCGACGGCCGGGCGATCAGCATCATGTACATCGACACCGGGGACGTCATCCAGACCGAATTCAACGTCGCATTGCCCTGGAGCAAAGAGGTCAGCCTGCCCAAGGCGGCCACGCACCCCGCCAACGTCACCATCGTCAACATCGGCCACAACGTCACCTGCTCGGTCACCGTCAACGGGGTGCAGATGAGCCAGCGCGTCGGCGTGGGCCTGACAATCTGCGACGCCAGAGGCTGAGCCGCTACGTCGGTTCGGCCGCGAGGGCACCGCGCGCAGGGACCCGAACCGCCAGCATGGCGAGCAGGCCGGCGATCAGCACCAGCGAGATGCCACCGAGGCCTGCGCGCACGGCGCCGAATATGTCCACGAACACGGAGAACAACCACGGCGCGACGAACGCCACCGCCCGCCCGGTCATGGTGTACAGGCCGAACGCGACGCCTTCCCGCCCGTGCTTGGCCATCTGCAGCAGCAGTGCACGTGAGGACGACTGCGACGGCCCGATGAACATGCACAGCAGCAGGCCGCACGTCCAGAAGGCCACCGAACCCGACAGCAGCATCAGGGTGAGGCCCAGAACAACGATCGCGGCCAGCGACCCCACGATGACGGGCTTCGACCCGATCCGGTGATCGACGAACCCGCCCAGCACCGCGCCCACCGCCGCGACCACGCTGGCCACCACTCCGAAGATGAGCACGTCGCCCTGGGAGATGCCGTAGACGTTGACGCCGAGCACGGCGCCGAAAGCGAAGATCGCCGCCAGCCCGTCCCGGAACAGCGCGCTCGCGAACAGGAAGTAGACCAGGTTGCGGTCGCGCCGCCATTCGGCGGACACCTCCGTGAACAGCTTGCGGTAGCCGCCGAGCATGCTGGTCGGCTCGTGCACCTCGGCCGAGTCGGGAAGCCGGTGTGCGACGAACAGCAATGGCAGGGCAAAGATCGCCAGCCACGCCGCCGCGACCAGCATCGCCTCCCGGACGTAGAGGCCGTCGTGAAGAGGCACCCGCAGCAGCCCCCGCGTCGCGTGCGGACCCGAGCCCGAGCCCGAGATGAACCCGCTGTAGACCACCAGCAGCAGCAGGACGCTGCCGACGTAGCCCGCCGCCCAGCCCAACCCGGAGATCCGGCCGGCGGTCTGCGGCGTCGAAAGTTGGCGCAGCATCGCGTTATACGGGACGCTGGCCAGGTCACCGCACGCCGCCGTCGCGCCCATCAGTACCAGCCCCGCCCACAGGTAGCCGGGGCGATCGTGGACGAAGAACATCGCACACGTGAGCGCGACGGCGAGCGCGGTCAGCACGCTCAGGGCCACCCGCCTGCGATGCGGCGACTCCACCCAGACGCCGACGGCCGGAGCCAGCAGCGCGACGGTCAACCCGGCGATTGCCGCCGCACGCCCCAACCAACTCGCCGGCGTGGTGCCGCCGGAGATGCCCACCCCCACGCTGCTGGTCAGGTACACGGCGAAGACGAAGGTCGCCACGATCGCGTTCAGGCCGGTGGAGCCGCAGTCCCACAGCGCCCACGCCACCACTCGGGACGGCACGGGCGTGAGAGAACGCGACGACGGCTGGCCCATGCCCGGCAGCCTATGTGTTCCGCAGTCGACCCGCCGCGCCCGGCTTCGCCGCGCTCGCGATCGCTGCGTTGTGTTCCGCAGTCGACCCGCCGCGCCCGGCCGCGCCGCGCTCGCGATCGCTGCGTTGTGTTCCGCAGTCGACCCGCCGCGCCCGGCCGCGCCGCGGCGGCTGTCTACGATTGGCTCATGCCGATCCCCGCTCCCAGCCCGGACGCGCGCGCCGTCGTCACCGGCGCTTCGCAGAACATCGGTGAAGCGCTAGCCACTGAACTGGCCGCCCGCGGCCACAGCCTGATCGTCACCGCCCGGCGCGAAGACCTGCTCAACGCGCTTGCCGCCCGCCTGAGCGACAAGTACCGCGTCGCGGTCGACGTGCGGCCCGCGGACCTGGCCGATCCCGGCGAACGCGCGAAGCTGTGCGACGAACTGGCCGCCCGGCCCATCTCGATCCTGTGCGCCAACGCCGGCACCGCGACCTTCGGTCCGGTGGCGACGCTGGACCCGGCGGTCGAGAAGGCCCAGCTGCAGCTGAATGTGCTGGGCGTGCACGACCTCACGCTCGCGGTGCTGCCCGGCATGGTCGAGCGCAGGGCCGGCGGCATCCTGATTTCCGGTTCGGCTGCGGGCAATTCGCCGATCCCCTACAACGCGACCTATGCGGCCAGCAAGGCGTTCGCGAACACCTTCAGCGAGTCGCTGCGCGGCGAACTGCGCAACTCGGGTGTACACGTCACGCTGCTGGCGCCGGGACCGGTGCGCACCGACCTCCCGGATGACGCCGAACGGTCGCTGGTCGAACGGCTGGTGCCGGACTTCCTGTGGATCTCGACCGAGCACACCGCGAAGCTGTCGCTGGATGCGTTGGCGCGCAACAAGATGCGGGTCGTACCGGGCCTGACGTCGAAGGCGATGTCGGTGGCCAGCGGGTACGCTCCCCGCGCTATCGTCGCGCCGATCGTGGGCAGCTTCTACAAGAAGCTCGGCGGCGGCTAAGGGTCAGCGGCGGCGGCCTCGGCCGGTGCCGAACAGGTTCTTCGTAATCTCGCGTATTGCCGTGTTGATACCGCTTTTCACGGTGGGGTTGTTCAGCACCTCCTCCCACACCGCGGGCCCTTTCGGCTCCGCCGGCGCCGGCATCGGCGGTGGAGGCTCGTTGCGCGGCACCGGCGGGTACTCCGACTGCGCCTGCGGTGGCTGCGGCGCACCGGCGTGTCCGTCCCGCGGACCGGCCTGGGGCTGCGCCGGTCGTTGAACCGTTTGACCGTATTTCGCCTGCAGCGGACTGTCTTTCGCCGCCCGCGCGATCGCGTCGTCACCGATCGAAGCCATCAACGAGCGCGGCACCCGCATGCGCGTCCACGCGACGGGGGTGGGCGCGCCCTTCTCCGACAGCACGGTGACGACGGCCTCCCCGATGCCCAGCGACGTCAACGCCGATTCCAGGTCGTAAACATCGGTTTTCGGATAGGTCCGCACGGTCTTGGCCAACGCCTGCTGGTCGTCGGGGGTGAAGGCCCGCAGCGCGTGCTGGATTCGGGCACCCAGCTGGGAGAGCACGTCGTTGGGCAGGTCCGTGGGCAGCTGCGTGCAGAAGAACACCCCGACGCCCTTGGAGCGAATCAGCTTGACGGTCTGCTCGACTTGCTCCAGGAACGCCTTGGACGCGTCGGCGAACAACAGGTGCGCCTCGTCGAAGAAGAAGACCAACTTGGGCTTGTCGACGTCACCGACTTCGGGCAGCACCGCGAACAAGTCGGCGAGCACCCACATCAGGAACGTGGAGAAGATGACCGGGCGCAGCGACTGACCGCTGAACTCGAGCAGCGAGATGATGCCGTGGCCCTGATTGTCGACGCGCAGCAGATCCTGGGGGTCGAGCTTCGGCTCACCGAAGAACGTGTCGCCGCCCTCGGCGGCGAGGTTCACCAGCGCACGCAGGATGACGCCGGCCGTCGTCGGCGAGACCCCGCCGAGGTCTCTCAGGTCGGCCTTGCCCTCGTCACTGGCCAGGTGGCTGATGACGCCACGCAGATCGTCCAGCGCCACCAGCGGACGATCGTTCTCCTTGGCCCAGTGGAAGATCAGTCCCAGCGTCGACTCTTGAGTGGCGTTGAGCCCCAGCACTTTCGACAACAGAACCGGACCGAAGCTGGCAACGGTCGCGCGGACCGGCACGCCCACGCCGCCGGTGCCCAGCGACAGGAATTCGACCGGGAATCCGGTGGCCGCCCAGTCATCGCCGGTGTCCTTGGCGCGCGCCGCGGTCTTCTCGTTGGCCTCCCCCGGCCGGGCCAGGCCCGACAGGTCGCCCTTGACGTCGGCCATCATCACCGCAACGCCCGCGGCGCTGAGTTGTTCGGCGATCAGCTGCAGCGTCTTGGTCTTGCCGGTTCCGGTGGCGCCGGCCACCAGACCGTGCCTGTTGATGGTGGACAGCGGGATGCGGATCTGGGCCGTCGGGTCGGCCGCGCCGTCGACGACGACCGTGCCCAGTTCGAGCGCCTGCCCGTCGACGGCGTAGCCGTTCGCGATCCGGCGCGCGGGCGTCTCCGCCGATTCGGCACTCATCGTGGCGCACCCCCCGTTCTCCAGTGGTTCGGCATGCGGTCCGGCAACGCTCACCCTACTTCTCCGAGGGATTTGGGGGCGACGGGCAACGTAAGTGCCGCCTGGGCCTAGTGTGAGCGCTGTGCGAGACGAGTTGGTGTGGATCGACTGCGAGATGACCGGGCTGGATCTCGGGTCGGACAAGCTGATCGAGATCGCGGCCCTGGTCACCGACGCCGATCTGAACATTTTGGGGGACGGCGTCGACGTGGTGATCCACGCCGACGAGGCCGCGCTGTCGTCGATGATCGACGTCGTCACCGAAATGCACACGCGTTCAGGGTTGATCGACGAGGTGCGGGCGTCCACCGTGGACCTGGCGACCGCCGAGGCCATGGTGCTCGATTACGTCGGCAAGCACGTCAAGCAACCCAAGACGGCGCCGCTGGCGGGCAATTCCATCGCCACCGACCGCGCGTTCATCGCCCGCGACATGCCCGCGCTGGACTCGTTCCTGCATTACCGGATGATCGACGTGAGCTCCATCAAGGAACTCTGCCGGCGCTGGTATCCGCGCATCTACTTCGGCCAGCCGGTCAAGGGGCTCGCCCACCGGGCGCTGGCCGACATTCACGAATCCATCCGCGAGCTGCGGTATTACCGCCAGACCGCGTTCGTCGCCCCGCCGGGGCCGTCTACCAGCGAGATCGAGGCCGTGGTCGCCGATCTGGACGGCGGAAAGGGCACACCGGGACCAATCGATTCGGCCCCCGAGCCACCGACCGGCTAGTATCGACGTCGCCGCTCGTTGGCCGAAAGGCCGGATGGCGGCAATGGTGGCTGTAGTTCAGCTGGTAGAGCACCAGGTTGTGATCCTGGGTGTCGCGGGTTCGAGTCCCGTCAGCCACCCCACTCGGCAGGAAGTACGCTCCTGCCCGACGCGTCAGGTGTTGGCGTTGCCCGCTTTCCACTGCGGCCAGGGGATGTTCCAGTCGCCCAGGCCCTCGGTGCCCGGCAGCGTCGGTCCCACGGTGTTGATCACCTCGACGACATCGCCGCTCTTGCTGTGGTCGTAGAACCACTCGGCGTTGCTGGGGCTCACGTTCAGGCACCCGTGGCTGGTGTTGGTGTGACCCTGGGCGCCGACCGACCAGGGCGCCGAGTGCACGAAGACGCCGCTATAGGACATCTGGGTGGCCCAGTCGACTTCGGTGCGATATCCGTTGGGCGAGTTGACCGGAACGCCGTAGGTCGACGAATCCATGATGATGTGCTTGAAGCGGCCGCCGATGATGTAGAAGCCGTTGTCGGTTGGCGTGCTGTCCTTGCCCATCGACGTAGGCATCGTCTTGACCACTTCGCCGTTGACGCGCACGGTCACGGTCTTGGTGGTGTCGTCGGCGGTCGAGATCACCTCGTCGCCGACGGTGAAGTGCGTCTTGACGTTGTCCTCGCCGAACATCCCGTCACCCAGGTCGACGCCGTAGGTGTTGACCGCCACATCGATGGCCGTCCCCGATTTCCAGAAATGCTCTGGGCGCCAACGCACTTCGCGGTTGTTGAGCCAGTAGAACGCGCCCTCGACGGGCGGGTTCGTGGTGATGGTGATGGCTTTCTGCGCCGCCGCCCGATCGGCGATGTTCTCGTCGAAGCGGATGGCCACCGGCTCGCCGACCCCGACGACGTCACCGTCGCCCGGATAGACGTAGGGCATGGTCAGGTGAGCCGGGGAACTGGTCTGGAAGGTCATCTGCCGATTCGCGGCGCCCCCCATGCCCAACGCTTTGGCGCTCAGCGTGTAGCGCCTGTTGTAGCCGAGTTGCTCGGTGGTAGACCAGCGCAGACCATCGGGGCTCAACTGCCCGCTGATCGACTTGCCGTTCTCGTTGACCATGCTGACCGATGCGAGGACGCCGCCGGCGACGCTCACCGTCACCGGCGCATCCACGGTGACGCCGACGGCCCCGTCGGTCACCGAGGCGGTCAGCTTGGGGACGAGCAGATCGGCGAATGGAGTGCCCTTGTCGAAGATGACCCTGGCCGGTGCCGCGGTGTGGCCACTGCCGCAGGCAACGCCGAAGACAGCAAGCGAAGCGATCGCGGCAGCCAGCCACGACCGTCGTCTGCGCAAAGGCGTCATCGAGTGACCTTCCACGAAAATCGATGTAGTTGGTCACCGCTGACCAGAAACAGTGCATGCATTGTAATGGGTTTTTCGTGCGCGCATGCCGACATCGGCGGGCCCGCGATCGGGTGTCGCGGACCCTCAGGCCGGTTGGCCGACCGTGTCGCGGAGTTCGGCCTCGACCCGATCGCGCGTCGCGCCGGCCTCGACACGCGCGAGCCGGACGATGGCCACCGCGACCACCAGGACGGCCACCGCCAACGCGACCATCCCGGCGCGGCCCGCGCTCAACGTCTCGTCGAGCACCACCACCCCCAGCACCGCCCCCACGACCGGCTGTGCCACCTCAAGCGTGGGCATCGACGCGGTCAGCGGTCCGGCTCGAAACGCCGCCTGGCTCGACGCCACCCCGCCCACGATGACCACAATCGCCGCGTAGAGCTCCGGGGCTCGGATCACCGCCCATCCGCCATCGCCGAGCCGGGCGACGACCTCCTTGGCCAGAACGGCGAAGATCCCCCACAGCGAACCCGATACGAGCGCGAACAGCACCGCGGCGGCGGCGCCACCGAGGATGCGGCCCGCAACGACGCAGGCGACCAACAACGGGCCGAGGGCGACGGCCACCACGGCCCAGGTGCGAAGCGGTGCGGTGGCCTGACCGGCCTGCGGATTGCCGACGACGACGATCACGGTCACCGCGGCGGTGAGCAGGCCGGCCCACATCCACTCGGCCCCGGTCACCCTGCGATGGAACAACCGGGCGTTGATCGGCAGCGCGAACAGCAGCGAGCACATCAGCAGCG
>NZ_LZJG01000500.1:0-49295 GCF_001667785.1 Mycobacterium sp. E3247
GGTGGTCGGCGCACGGCAGGACGAATTCGAGGCGGCCTATCGCGAGGGCTGGATGCCCACGCTCGCCGCCGGCGATGAAGCGCGGCTGCTCTGGTACACCAACCACGCCCACGGGTCTGGGCAGTCCTACAACGTGGTCACCATCACCGGCATCGCCGACGGCGCGGCCTGGGAAAGGCTCGCGCGCCGGACTCGAAGCGGAGACCTGCGCCCATGGATGCGCGAACTGGACAACCTTCGCCACGAAGTGACGGGCAAGCTGCTGCTGCCGGTCAACTGGTCACCGTTGCAGTCGGTCGATCTGGCCGGTGTGCCCACGACGGGCCAGACGCACCCGCTGACGATGTTCATGGAAGACACCGGTTGGCCGTCCGCGCCGCTCGACGACTACATCCGGTCGTGGGACGAAATCTACTATCGGCCGCTGTCCCAGGCGCCGGCCAGGATGCGCATCCTCGACATCCAGGCGTGTTTCCAGGTGGCACATGGGAGCCACCGGCGCCGGGAGGCCATGCTGTGGCAGAAGATCGACGACTCCAACAACTACGCGGCGCTCGTCCACTTGCTGACCAAGGAGATCCCGCCGGAGCACCGGGGGCCCGGCAGCTACATGTTCGACGCCCTGCAGTACCGCGACCAGTGGCAGAGCCGGCTGCTGCGGACGTCGGACTGGTCACCGCTGTACTGAGGCCGTTCGGTTGAGGATGCGGGCGGCCTGCTCGACCATGTCGGCCAGGATGTCGGCGGCGGGCCGGACGTGGCGAATAAGCCCCACCCCCTCGCCCACGAGTATGGCCGCGGTGTCGAAGTCCTCTGCCGCAACGGCATTTTCGTACTCGGCCACCGCGTCGGGCAGCGACGCCGCCAACCGGTCCTCGTTGCCGTGCCACCTGTCGAGGAAGGCGTTGCCCAGCGCCCGCGCGTTGTAGTCTTCCGGCCAATCCAGCCGCCGCACAAGGTCATAGGCGCGCGTGCGAAAGGTGTCGTCACCGCTGGCCGTCAGCGCCCGCTCGTGCGCCCTCGGCGACACCAACGCCTCCGGCGACGCCCAGAACCTGGTGCCCACGAGCGCGCCGTCGGCGCCGAGCGCCAGCGCGGCGGCCAGGCCGCGCCCGTCGCTGACCCCGCCCGCGGCCAGCACCGGCGTGCCCGGTGCGCGTTCGACGACCAGGTCGACGACGTCGGGCACCAGCGTGAAGGTGGACCGAAGGGTCATGCCGTGCCCGCCCGCCTCGCCGCCCTGAGCCACGACGACGTCCGCGCCGGCATCCAGGGCCCGGCGCGCGTGGTCGAGCGTCTGCGCCTGCGCGATCAGCGGGACGCCCGCGGCGCGAACGCGATCGGCGAACGGCTGCAGCTCACCGAAGGACAGCATGATCGCGGCGGGCCGCCGCTCCAGGGCCTCGTCGAGCAGCCCGGGCTGGCGGGCCAGGCTCCAGGTGATGAACCCGCATCCGACATTTGCCCCCTCGGCTCGGGCGAATTCGCGCCGCAGCCATTGCGTGTCGCCGTAGCCGCCGCCGATGAGGCCCAGGCCGCCGGCCGCCGTCACCGCGGCCGCCAGCCGCCCCCCGGAGATCATCGCCATCGGGGCGAGCACGACGGGGTGTTCGACGCCGAAGAACCTGGTGACTCGTGTGTCGAGGCTCATCGCAGCTCCCCGGTGAGAAACTGCGCCCGGCCGTGGCCGAAAGACCAATCCTCGTCGCCGTTCTCGGTGACCGACACGATCAGGTCGGCCCCGTCGAGCCCGCACCGCTCCGCCAGGTTGCCGGCCAGCAGCTCGTAGAACTTCTCCTTCATCGCCCGCGTGCGCCGCCGACTCACCACCTGCACGATCACCTGCTGCGCCGAGCGGGTGATGCCGAGCCCGGTATCCAAAGCGACGATTTCGTGGGCGGGATGGGTCCGCACCACCTGGTAGCGGTCCCGCGGGGGCACGCCGAACGCTTCGACGACGGCGTCGTGAACGGCGTCGAGCAGTGCCCGGACCTCCGACGGCGTGCGGCCCTCGATGAGGTCGATGTACAGCAGCGGCATTTCGTCTCCTCCGATTGATGTCCTGGCAATGACGCTAGGTTCGCAGCGAGCGCCTGTGAAATGCCCGCTGTCATCGATCTATGCTTGTCAGGCATGGGCGTCATGGAGAGCGGCAGGGTCGAGTTGCGCCACCTGCGCGCCTTCGAGGCGGTCGCGCGGCTCAAGTCGTTCACCCGGGCCGCCGACGAACTCCGCATCACCCAACCGGCGCTCAGCCGCACCATCCGCCAGCTGGAAGACGCACTCGGCGTCACGCTGGTGGACCGCACATCGCGGCACGTCGAGACCACTCAGGCCGGGCGGGCGTTCCTCGACCACGTCGAGCGGCTCCTCGCGGAGCTGGAGCGTGCCTTCGGCGCCGTACGCCGGCAGGCGAGCATCGGCCTCGGCTTCAGCTGGTTGCTACCCGACCCGTGGGCGCAAGACACCGTGGCCCGTTTCGAGCGGGCCACCGGGACGACGGTACGGCTGGTCCGTACCGACGATGCGCTCAGCGCCGTGCAACAGGGCCGGGTCGACGTCGCCGTTGTCCGCGGGCAGGTGACGTCAACGGCCGTCCGGGTCATGCACCTGTTCGACGAGACCCGGGTGGCCGTGTGTTCGGTCCACTCGCCGTTGGCCGGCAGAAGCGAGTTGGACTGGGCTGAGGTGCCGCAGTGGCCGCTGGTCGTCAACACCACCAGCGGGACCACCGGGCCGTGGTCGTGGCCGGCGGACGAAGGGCCGAAAGCCATTGTGGAGACAGCCAACTTCGACGAATGGCTGGAATCCGTCGCCGCGGACCGCGGCATCGGCGTGATCCCCGACGTCGCCGTTCGCCGCAACATCCACCCCGGCGTCCGATTCGTCGCGCTGCGGGGTGCACCCCGGAGCCCGGTCTCGCTGGCGTTTCTGCCGCGCGCCCGCAACGCCGTGCTGCGCCGCTTCGTCGAGGCCGCCGTCGAGAGCGCGCGGAACGTTTGAGTGTGCGCTGACGGCTTCGAGTGTGCGCACACGGCGCCGTTGCTCGGCGTGTCGCCACCGTGGGCGCACACTCAACGGGATCAGGCGAGCAGCGCAAAACCCGAGCGCAGCAGCGCCAGGCTGGACGCCACCAGTTCGCCGAGATCGCCGGTGCATCCGTTGCGGCCCCAATTCTCCACCGCCACAACGAGAGCCGCCGCCAGGGCCGAGCCGGCGACCTCGGCGAGCAGGTCGATATCCGCCACGTCCGGGTTGCGCCGCTTGACGAAGGCGGTCAGCACCTGCGCGAACGACGCTTGCACGACACGCAGATGGCTCTCGATCCGCTCGGCGCTGATCAACTCCGCGCGGGCCGTCGCGGCCTGGCGAACCACCTCGAGATCGTGCGGGAAGGCCGCGACGCTCGCGAGCACGGCGTCGAAGAGCGACTCCGAGGCGGGCCGCCCCGCGAGCGCCTCGGCCAGCCATTCCAGCTGCGTCTCATAGTCCTGGAAGAGCACCGCCTCCTTGGTGGGGAAGTGGCGGAAGAACGTCCGTTCGGTGACGCCGGCCTCGCGGGCCAGCTCGGTCACGGTGACGTTGGCGAATCCCTTGCGCGCAAAGCTGTTCAATGCCGCGTGGCGCAGTGCCTCGTGCGTCGATCGTCGGCGTAGCTCGTGGCGGTTCGTCGGCGCGCTCATCCCACCGGGATGGTATCCGAGCCGATCGGAGCGCGTCAGGACTGACATCTTCCAATTATGTCAGTACTGACATATTCTTGTCACGCGCCGACCCCTGGGAGGAAGCCATGGCGGACTATGACGCGATCGTCGTGGGAGCGGGCCACAACGGCTTGACCGCGGCGACGGTGTTGCAGCGCGCGGGCCTGCGGACGCTGTGCCTGGAAGCCAACACCTACGCGGGCGGCATGGCGGCGACCGTCGAGCTGATCGACGGCTTCCGTTACGAGATCGCCGGTTCCGTGCAGTTCCCGACGGCGAGCCAGATCACCAAGGACCTCGGGCTGGACACGTTGCCCACGGTGGAGCCGGACGTGATGTCGACCAACATCGGCGACCGCGGTGAGGAACCGATGGTCTTCTACCGCGACCCGATGCGGCTGATGACTCACCTGAGCGAGAAGCACGGCGTCGAGGCCGTCACCGGCATGGCCGAACTGATCGGGTGGAGCCAGGGTCCCGCCAAGGCGCTGGGGCGCTTCGACGTTCGCACACCACCGAAGACCCTCGACGAGATGTACGCGTGCGCGGCCAACGACGCCGAACGGCGGGCCATCCACGAGATGCTGTTCGGGTCGGCGATGGACGTCATCGACCGATACCTGCCGGACAAGGACAAGCACGCGGTCATGCGGGGAATGCTCGCGTTCCTCGCGATCAACTCCACCTACCGCGGCCCCTACACACCGGGAAGCGCCACCTGCCTGGCCTTCGCCCTGGCGGTGCCGGACGACTCGACGGCGATGATGACCAAACTCAAGGGCGGCATCGGCGCCCTCACCGAACACCTGCGGGAGCTCTTCGTCTCCCACGGTGGTGAGATCCGCTTCCGCACCAAGGTGGAGCAGATCCTCGTCGAGCGCGGCGCGGTGACGGGGGTGCGGTTGCGCGACGGGTCGACGATCACCGCGCCGATCTTGGTATCCAACCTCGCGCCGGACGTCACGCTCACCGACCTCGTTGCGCGCGAGCATGTTCCGGCGGAGCTGATCTCGCGGCTGTCCGGCCGTGACCACCGGGCCTCCTTCGTGCAGATCCACTTCGCCCTTGACGGACTGCCCGAATTCGCCGCCCCCTTCGAGTTCTTGAACGAAGAGGGCATGCAGCAGTCGGTCGGAATCTTCGGCGCTCCGGAGGAGCAGCAGCTGCACTGGGAGAACTGCCGGCGGGGCATCGTGCCGGACAACCCGTCGATGGGAATGCAGATACCGTCGGTGCATGATCCGGGCATGGCGCCGCCCGGCAAGCACGCCGCCAGCGCCTACGCGTACGCGTTCCCGGTCGAAGTCGACCGACAGGACCATGGGCGACTCAAAAACGAGATGGCACAGCGTGTTATCGACAAGATCACCAGGCTGGCGCCCAACTTCAGGGACATCATGATCCGCCACATCACGTTCGCCCCCTACCACATGAACACGATGTTCGGCGCGCCCGCCGGTGACTTCTGCCACGGCCTGCTGCATCCGGACTTGATGGGCCCGAACAGGCCGGGCCCCAAGGGATTCCTCGACTTGCCGATCCCGATCGACGGCCTCTACCTCGGCGGTGCGGGATGCCACGGCGGGCCGGGCATCACCTTCACGCCCGGCTACAACGCCGGCTATCACGCGCTCGACGACATGGCCTGAAGCGCGGTCAGCCGCCGAAGGTTCCTGTGAGCTGCGCCTGCGCGGTCGCGGCGCCGGCGATTGTGTTCTCCGCCTGGACGCCGGCGAGGCCGTCGGGCAACCGGTAGTCGTTGGGAAGCTGGTAGAGCGTGAACCGGTAGTGGTGGGTGCCGGTTCCCGCGGGCGGACACGGACCTTGGTAGGCGCGCTGTCCGGAGGTGTTCGGCAGGGTGGTCGCCCCGACGGGCGTCTGACCGTCGGCGGTGCTGCCGCTGCCCGGAGCGATTCCGGTGACGACCCAGTGCACGTATAGCCCGTTGACGGCGTCGGGGTCGTCGACCACGAGCGCCGCGCCCAGCGGGGCCGACCATGTCAATGGCGGCGCCATGTTGGCGCCCTTGCAGGTGTACTGCACGGGGATCGCCGCGCCGTCGGCGAACGCCGGGCTGGCGATGCTCAACGGTCCGCCGGCGGGCGCGGCCGGGACGCTGCGCCCGAGGGTCGTCACCTTCGGCGTCGACGGCGCCGTCATCCGGGTGTCGCCGTGCCCGCCGCAGCCGGCCATGCCCAGCACCGGCGCCAGCGCCGCCATGGCGAATGCGATCCGCCGAGGGCTGCCTGCCGTCATGGTTTTCATAGGCAAAGTGTCGCCGACCGGGGCGCCGTAGAAAAGGTGCTAGCTTCCGGCCTTCTTCACCTCCAGGACCCGCTTGCGCAGGCCCTTGGTGGCGGTGTCCATCAGGCTTTTGGTGCCCCGCTTGAGCAGGAAGCCCGGAACCGGCATCAGTAGGTCGACGGTGAGGTCGAAACGGACGCGGGTGGAATCCCCGTCGGGGGTCAGCGTGTACCGGCCCTCCTGCGCGCGCTGCTGTTTGGCGCTGTCCAGCGTCCAGCTGACACCGTCGTCGTGAACCACGTAGGACAACACCTGCTCCTCGGTGAAGCCCACCAGTTTGACCACTTGCCGGGACCTGAGCGGATGACCCTCGTCGTCGCGCTCGAGGATGTCGACGGTTTGATGCACCGAGGACCAGTCGGGCAACGACTCCAGGTCGAACAAGACGTCCATGACCTGATCGGGGGTGGCCTCGATGACGACTTCTCGGGATTCGGTGACAGCCATGGGTGCAACATAGCCAGAGCAACGACGCCAGAAACCCACTTTCCCGCGATAGTCGTGTGCCATAGTCGTGCCACCGATTCGGCGCTACCGTCGGAAGCCGTGCAGTTGACCTGGGAACGGCTGAGCGACGGAGTGCACCGCACCCGGCTGCCGTTCTGCGATGTCACGGTCGGGCTGGCGTGGGGGAGCACCGGGGCGCTCCTCGTCGATACCGGCTCCACCCTCACCGAGGCGGCGGCGATCGACGCCGACGTACGGCGGCTCGCTGGACGCCCGGTCACTCATATTGTGTTGACGCACAAGCATTTCGACCATGTCCTGGGCTCGTCGGTGTTCGCCGGGGCGGAGCTCTACTGCGCGCCCGGAGTCGTCGGCGCGCTGTCCTCGGCGACGGGCGCGCTCCGCGACGACGCGCTGCGCCACGGCGCCGAACCCCGCGCGATCGACCGCGCGATTGCGGCCCTGCGTCGCCCCGACCGGGGGCTGTACAACGCGGTCATCGACCTCGGCGACCGCACCGTCGAGGTTGCGTACCCCGGCCGCGGCCACACCACGTCCGATCTGGTGGTGGTGGTGCCCGGGACGAACCCGGACGACCCGATCGTCGTCTTCACCGGTGATCTGATCGAAGAGTCCGGAGATCCGGCCATCGACGCGGACTCCGACCTCGCCGCGTGGCCGGCATCCCTCGATCGGGTGCTTGCACTCGGCGGATCGGAAGCCCGCTACGTCCCGGGCCACGGACGTGTCGTCGACGCGGAGTTCGTGCGTCGCCAGCGCGACTGGCTCAGCCGACGCGCGGCCGGCGGGCCGAAATGACGAAAGAGACTGCGCTGCAAGACGTTGCGACCTCGAGCGGTCGCCCCGGTGCGCGACCCGCCCCGATCGGCGGCCACTCCCCGGCCGGGGGAGGCGCTCGATGGCTGTCGGAATACGGCACGACAACAGTTTTGGCTCGGGTCTTTTGACCCCTGATTGAACGGCCTGTTCCGGGGATAGACTCTCGTTTTCAGGGGAATCTCGCCGAAGAGGAGCTCACGGCCATGGCCATCATTGACTCGGACACCGAGGTCCGGACATCGTTCGCAGACGACATCGCCGCCACCCAGCGGTACATGGACGGCCCGCGCTTCGCCGGCATCACCCGCCTCTACACCGCCCGCCAGGTAGTCGAGCAACGCGGCACCATCCCCACCGACTATCCGGTGGCGCGCAACGCGGCGGCGGCCTTCTACGACCGGCTGCGCGAACTGTTCGCCGCCAAGAAGAGCATCACGACCTTCGGCCCCTACTCGCCCGGCCAGGCGGTGGCCATGAAGCGGATGGGCATCGAGGGCATCTACCTCGGCGGCTGGGCGACCTCGGCCAAGGGTTCCACCACCGAAGACCCCGGCCCCGACCTCGCCAGCTACCCACTGAGCCAGGTGCCCGACGATGCCGCGGTGCTGGTGCGCGCCCTGCTCACCGCCGACCGCAATCAGCAGTACCTGCGCCTGAACATGAGTGAGCAGCAGCGAGCCACCACACCCGCGTACGACTATCGCCCGTTCATCATCGCCGACGCGGACACCGGCCACGGCGGTGATCCGCACGTGCGCAACCTGATCCGCCGTTTCGTCGAGGTCGGTGTGGCGGGCTACCACATCGAGGACCAGCGGCCGGGCACCAAGAAGTGTGGTCATCAGGGCGGCAAGGTGCTGGTGCCGTCCGACGAACAGATCAAGCGGCTCAACGCGGCTCGCTTCCAGCTGGACATCATGCGCGTGCCGGGGATCATCGTCGCGCGCACCGACGCCGAGGCGGCCAACCTGATCGACAGCCGTGCCGACGAGCGCGACCAGCCGTTCCTGCTCGGCGCCACCAACCTCAACATCCCTTCGTACAAGGCGTGTTTCCTGGCGATGGTCCGGCGGTTCTATGAGCTGGGCGTCAAGGAGCTCAACGGCCACCTCCTCTACGCGCTGGCCGATTCCGAGTACGCCGCCGCCACGGCCTGGCTCGAGCGCCAGGGCATCCAGGGCCTGATCTCCGACGCGGTGAATGCGCGGCGGGAGGACGGCCACGACTCGATCGACGACCTGTTCGACCAGGTCGAGTCGCGGTTCGTGGCCGCCTGGGAGGACGACGCCGGGCTGATGACCTACGGCGAGGCCGTTGCCGAGGTGCTCGCATTCGGCGAGAGGGAGGACGAGCCCGTCGGCATGAGCCCCGAGCAGTGGCGCCAGTTCTCCGAGTCCGCGTCGCTGTACGCGGCCCGGGAGAAGGCGAAGGAGCTTGGGGCGGACCCGCCGTGGGACTGCGAGCTGGCGAAGACGCCGGAGGGCTACTACCAGATTCGCGGCGGAATCCCGTATGCGATCGCCAAGTCGCTGGCGGCCGCTCCGTTCGCCGACATCCTGTGGATGGAGACCAAGACCGCCGACCTGGCCGACGCCCGGCAGTTCGCCGAGGCGATCCACGCCAAGTTCCCCGACCAGATGCTGGCCTACAACCTCTCGCCGTCGTTCAACTGGGACACCACCGGCATGAGCGACGAGGAGATGAAGCGCTTCCCCGAGGAGCTCGGCAAGATGGGCTTCGTCTTCAACTTCATCACCTACGGTGGCCACCAGATCGACGGCGTGGCGGCCGAGGAGTTCGCCACCTCCCTCAAGCAGGACGGCATGCTGGCGCTGGCCCGGCTGCAGCGCAAGATGCGCCTGGTCGAGTCGCCGTACCGCACGCCGCAGACGCTGGTCGGCGGCCCGCGCAGCGATGCGGCGCTGCAGGCGTCCTCCGGGCGGACGGCGACCACGAAAGCGATGGGCAAGGGCTCGACCCAGCATCAGCATCTGGTGCAGACCGAGGTGCCCAAGAAGCTGCTCGAGGAATGGCTGACGCTGTGGAGCGAGCACTACCACCTGGGCGAGAAGCTGCGGGTGCAGTTGCGGCCCCGGCGCGCCGGCTCGGACGTGTTGGTGCTGGGCATTTATGGCAATGGGGACGAGCAGCTCGCCAACGTCGTCTTCGACCCCATCAAGGATCGGCACGGCCGCAGCATCCTGACCGTCCGCGATCAGAACACCTTCGCGGAGAAGTTGCGCCAGAAGCGGCTGATGACGCTGATCCACCTGTGGCTCGTGCACCGCTTCAAGGCCGACGCGGTGTACTACGTGACTCCGACGGAGGACAACCTGTACCAGACCTCGAAGATGAAGTCCCACGGCATCTTCAGCGAGGTGAACCAGGAGGTCGGCGAGATCATCGTTGCGGAGGTGAACCGGCCGCGCATCGAGGAGTTGCTGAAGCCCGACCGCGTCGCCCTGCGAAAGCTCATCACCAAGGAGGATTAGCCGGCGGATCCGTGCTCGCCGCTGCCGAAGGCGTTGGACGGCAACACGATCCGGGTTTCGAGCCCAGCACGGCGCCCAAGGTGGTTATCCAATTTACGAATAAGAAAATTTCTTATTGCCACGTTTGTAAATTCCCGCATGACAACAGTTGTCAGCGGATACGATTTGGCTCGCCGATGGTCCATTAGCCCGAGATGGGCCATCGGCCCCAACTCCTTCAGCCGCAAGGGCTTTCCGCTCGCGCCACCACCCGCACCCAGCACCGCCCCGGCCCTACATCAAGGGCCGTCAACGGGCGTGCCTTGCTGCGGTATTCACTCGACGCCCTACGCACAATGTGTCTTGTGACAACAGTTGCACACGTGTATTATTGCCTTCATGGAAGCGCGCCACGCACGACGCGCTGCACCGGGAAGGAGCGGTTAATGAAGGCGCAGATCAAGACGGCGGTTGCAGTGTTCGGCGGGATGTCCGCGATCGCCCTGGCGGTGGGATTCGGCGGGGTCGGCGTTGACCCGGCGGGCGGCGCGTCGGCACCGGCGGCGCACACGCCGTCCAGCACGGCGGCGGCGACGACCGGCGGCACCCACGTGGCCACCCTGGCCAGCTGCGTGTCCGGCCTCGACTGCTAGGCCCGCCGCGGTTCCGGTGGCCCATCCGCGTGATGGGCCACCGGCGTTTTCGGGGGGAAGTCACGGCGTCGAATCCCGTTTGCCGCCACGCAACCCGGGGTAAGGAGAAGTGGACCCACTTGCACGCGGTGCGGGTGGGGTTTGCGACTCCGTCCGTCGGCTGAACCGGCCGTAATGCAGCCGAGACCAAGGCTTGCTCCCTAGTCGGCGGGGCTGGGATCACCCGGCCCCGCCGACTGAAAACTCCCGACTTCGCCCAACGTCGCGCCGCCAACGCCCTAGGCCGGGCACCGCATTCGGGTTATGGTTCTGCCCAACTCGGATGCAAGGGGACTTCAATGGCGAAGCTCAGGTTTGGATACTTCATCGCCCCGTTCCATCGAGCGGGCACCAACCCGACGCTCGCCTTGCAGCGTGACCTCGAGTTCATCGAGCACCTCGATGCACTCGGCTTCGACGAAGTCTGGTTGGGCGAACACCACTCGGCGGGCAGCGAGATCATCAGCTCGCCGGAGATCTTCATCGCCGCCGCGGCCGAACGCGCCAAGCGGATTCGCTTTGGCACCGGGGTCATTTCGCTCTCGTACCACAACCCGCTCTGGGCCGCCGATCGGCTGATGCTGCTGGATCACCTCACCCATGGCCGGATCATCGGCGGCGTGGGTCCGGGTTCACTGCCCAGCGACTCGTCGATGATCGGGCTCACCCCCACGGACACCCGCGAGCTGCTCGAAACGAACCTCGACATCGTCGTCCGGCTGCTGGCGGGGGAGACGGTCAGCGCCAAGACGGCCACGCACCAGTTGTTCGACGCCAAGCTGCAACTCGCCCCGTACTCGGACGGCGGAATCCCGCTGTCGGTCGCCGCGGTCGCGTCGCCAACCGGTGCACGGCTGGCGGGCAAGCACGGCATCGGCCTGCTGTCCATCGGGGCGACGCTGACCGTCGAGGGTTTCAACGCGCTCTCCTATCACTGGGGCATCGTCGAGGAGCGCGCGGCGGCCTTCTGCACCCAGGTCGACCGCAAGAACTGGAGCCTGGTCGGCCTGTTCCACCTCGCCGAGACCGAGAAGCAGGCCCGGGAAGAGGTCAAGTTCGGCATCGAGCCATGGTTCCGCTACTTCCAGAAAGTGGCCGCCTTCCCGCAGATGACGATGCCGGGCGAGCAGCTCGACGAGATGATCGACGTCATCAACGACAACGGGGCGGGCGTCATCGGTACGCCCGAGCGGGCGCGCGAGCAGGTGCAGCGCCTGTGGGATCAATCCGGCGGGTTCGGCTGCATGCTGCAGATGGGCCACGAGTGGGCCAACCCGGCCGCCACGCGACGATCGGCCGAGTTGTTTGCCGCCGAAGTCATGCCGCATTTTCAGGGCCAGGCGCAACCGACGCTGGATGCCGCCGCGCGAGCCGGACAGGCCCGCGACAGCCTGGCGCAATCGCAGCTGGACGCCGTCGCGCACATGACGCAGAAGTATGAAAGCGAAAAGCGTACGACGTGACCATCCGTGCGTAGCGCCCGTCGACCGGTGCGAAAGACAATCGCCCAAGCGAGACGTTAACCGGCGCCATCGTGTGCCGCGCCCGCACCGGCTGTGGAAACCAACGGCCACCCCGCCCCGGCGGTGGGATCGATGCGGTGGCTGCACGCCGGCCGGCCACGGGGTACGGCGGAATTTGAGGTCGAAAGACCCTGACGATCCGACTCCGACGAGCGGAACGTTAATGCCCTCGGGCATTGAGTTCAGCACGAGGATGACGGAGTTGAGTCATGTCGCAAGTCACCAGAATCATCGTTGCCCTGATGATCACCTGCAGTGCGTTAACCACGTCGGGGTGCACCTGCACCCAGTCCCCGGGGGGTCTCGTTTGCAGCTGGTGAGAGTTTGGCGACCTCACGCTTGAGTGAGAAGCGCCGCGAGAAAGCAGTTCGCAGCGGGCTGCTGATCGTTACGCGCTCAAATACCCAACGAGCGCGAGCAAGCCATGCACACAAAGCAATTCGCCGCTGCCCCTATCGCGCGCTGCCAGATTCACGTTCGGCCGCTTTCACCAGCTGGCTGGCGAAGTATCGGACCGCACCGGCCATGGCGGCACGCACCACCGGACCCGTCCCGCGCACACCCTCGGTGAACGAACCGGTCCAGCGGATGTCGGTTCCACCGGCCGGGTTCGGCGTGAACACCACCTCACCCGAATAGTCCTTGGCCGGGGTCGGGGGGCCGACGAGCTTGTAGGCATGCCGGCGATCCTGCTCGTACTCGACGGTCTCTTCCTGCACCAGTACCGGCCACAGTCCCACCTTGCGGATGGCCCCGATCCCACCGGGCGCGGGATCGCCCTGCCGCGCCCAGCTCGACTGCACGACGATGGGCTTGGCCCACTTCGACCAGTTGGCGCCGTCGGTCACGAGCCGGAACAGCGTCGCGGCGGGCGCGGTGCTGGTGCGGTTGACCTCGAATGAAAACGTCCTGCCTGACATGACCAACCCCCGCCTGCATTCATCGACGACCCTGCGTGTCGCTCGCGCGTAGGCTACCGCCCACGCCTTGCGTCTCCCGGGTGGGGTTCGCCGGCCGCGCGCCGCGGCCCGAAAGCGCGACCGCCAGGAACCGGCCCGAATGCGGTTCCCCGCGAACGTCCTTCACGGGCGGAGTGCGGATGATCACCGTCGCGGCGGGCCAGGTGCGGCGTGGGCTTGCCTACAGTAATTGCATGGAATTCGGTTTGCGCCGGCACGCCGAGGGTGGCCCCGGCCTGCTCGAGATCGAGGACTGCCTGGACGCCGACGGCAACGTCATGCCGCCGCCGGACGTCACGCTGATCTCGCTGATCGATCGCAACATCGCGAACGTCGGTGACGCCGTGGCGTACCGGTTCCTGGACTACAGCCGATCGGCCGACGGGCTGGTCGAAGAGGTGACGTGGAAGCAGTTCGGGGTCCGGTTGGAAGCCATCGGCGCGCGCGTGCAACAGGCGGCGAGCCGCGGCGAGCGCGTCGCGGTGCTGGCGCCGCAGAGCCTCGACTATGTGATGGGTTTCTACGCGGCGATCAAGGCCGGAACCATCGCCGTGCCGCTGTTCGCACCGGAGTTGCCCGGGCATGCGGAACGTCTCGATACCGCGCTGCGCGACTCTGAGCCGACGGTCGTGTTGACGACGGCGGCGGCGCGGGGCGCAGTCGAGGATTTTCTGAGCACCCTTCCGCAACTGCAGCGGCCGCGAGTCATCGTCATCGACGAGATCCCCGACTCGGAGCGGGGATCCTTCGCCCCCACCGAGTTACGTCATGACGACGTCTCCCACCTGCAGTACACATCGGGTTCGACCCGGCCCCCGGTGGGCGTGGAGGTCACGCACCGAGCCGTCGGCACCAACCTGGTGCAGATGATCCTTTCGATCGACCTGCTCGACCGCGACACCCACGGGGTGAGCTGGTTGCCGCTCTACCACGACATGGGCCTGTCGATGATCGGCTTCCCGGCGGTGTACGGGGGACACTCGACACTGATGTCGCCCGCCGCGTTCGTCCGCAGGCCGCAGCGCTGGATCAAGGCCTTGTCCGCCCAGGCGGGCCGCGCCGTCACGGCGGCGCCGAACTTCGCCTACGAGTGGGCGGCCCAGCGGGGTCTGCCCGCCCCGGGTGAGGACGTCGACCTGAGCAACGTGGTGCTGATCATCGGTTCCGAACCGGTCAGCATCGACGCGATCACCACCTTCAACAAGGCGTTCGCCCCGTACGGGTTGAAGCCCACGGCGTTCAAGCCGTCGTACGGCATCGCCGAGGCCACCCTGTTCGTCGCGACCATCGCCCCCGACGCCCAGGCGACCGCCGCCTATTTCGACCGTGACGAGCTGGGCGCCGGTCGCGCGGTGCGGGTCGCTGCGGACGCCCCGGGAGCGGTCGCGCAGGTCTCCTGCGGTCAGGTCGGCCGCAGCGAATGGGCCGTCATCGTCGACCCGGACACCGGGACCGAGCTGCCCGACGGCCATATCGGCGAGATCTGGGTACAGGGCAACAACGTCGGCCGGGGCTACTGGGGGCTGCCCGACGACACCCGGTGCGCGTTCGGCGCCCGGCTGCAGTCGCGGCTCGACGCGGGCAGCCACGCCGAGGGGACAAGCGTCGAACGCTCGTGGCTGCGGACCGGCGACCTGGGCACCCACCTCGACGGCGAGCTGTACGTCACGGGCCGGATCGCCGACATGGTCAGCGTCGACGGCCTCAACCACTACCCGCAAGACATCGAGGCGACCGTCGCCGAAGCGTCCCCGCTCGTACGGCGCGGGTACGTGACCGCCTTCGCGGTGCCGGCCGAGGGCACCGGTCAACAGCTGGTGATCGTCGCCGAGCGGGCGGCGGGCACCAGCCGCGCCGACCCGCAGCCGGCGATCGCGGCGATCCGTGCCGCGGTCTCGCGCCGCCACGGGCTGCCCGTGGCCGACGTGCGCTTCCTGCCGGCCGGCGCCATTCCACGCACCACCAGCGGCAAGCTGGCGCGCCGGGCCTGCCGCTCCCAATACCTGAGCGGCAGCCTGGGCAGCCACTGACCCCGCCGCGGCGGGACAGCCGAAAAGCGGGGCCCTCGCGGCGCGGTTGACTTAGTCTCCCTTGCGGAGGCGAACGATGGTGCTCAAGGTTGCGGTGCCGGCGGATCGGATTTGTGGCGACGTCGACACCGGCTACGGAAAGGTTGCCGACGCCTTCCGCGCCAGTTTCCGCGACGGCGCGGAAGTTGGCGCAGCCGTCGCGGTCTACCGGGACGGGGTCAAGGTCGTCGACTTGTGGGGCGGCTATCGAAACGGGTCGGCCAGGGAGCCCTGGCGGCCCGACACCATGGTCAACATGTTCTCCACGACCAAAGGGGTCGCCGCCCTGGTCGTGGCCGTGGCGGTGTCCCGGGGGCTCATCTCCTATGACGCCCGGGTGGCCGAGTACTGGCCGGAATTCGCGCAGGCGGGCAAGGACGAGGTGACCGTCCGGCAACTCCTCGGGCATCAGGCCGGGCTGTGCGCGCTCAAACCGAAGCCCACGCTGGCCGACGTCGCGGACCCCGCCAGGCTCTCGCCGATCCTCGCGGCGCAGGTACCGGCGTGGCGTCCCGGGACGCGGCACGGCTACCACGCGATCACGCTCGGCTGGTACGAATCCGAGCTGATCCGCCGGACCGACCCGGCCGGCCGCACGCTGGGCCGCTTCATGGCCGACGAAGTCGTCCGGCCGCTGGGACTGGACCTGCACATCGGGCTGCCGGATTCGGTCGATCGCGAGCGGGTAGCGCACGTCCATAACTGGGCGCGCGCGGAGACGCTGCTGCATCTGAACGTGATGCCGCCCGGATTCGTCGGCGCCTCGCTCAATCCGGTCGGCCTGACCGCGCGCACCATCGGGATCCCGCGCGGCGTCAATGCGTTCAACGGCGACTACAACCGCGACGAGGTGCGCAGGGTCGAGATCCCGTCGGCCAACGGCATCGGCACCGCCCGGGCGGTCGCGCGGCTCTACGGCAGCGCGGCCACCGGGGGAGCCGAACTGGGCGTCGGCGGGGACACCCTCGAGGCGCTGACGGCGCCGGCGCACGCCCCGAGTCGGGGCGCTCGCGACAAGGTCATGAACGTGGACGTGGCATATTCGCTCGGATTCTGTAAACCGGTGCCACACTTCGCCTTCGGCTCCTCGGACAAGGCCTTCGGCACTCCCGGCTTCGGCGGCTCGTTCGGCTGCGCCGACCCGGACACCGGCGTCGGGTTCGCCTACGTGATGAATCGGCTGGGTTTTCACCTGTGGAGCGACCCGCGCGAACTCGCACTGCGGCAGGCGCTGTTTCGCGATGTATTCGGCGTGCGACCGCAGACGTGAGGCCGGTGGAGAGCCTTCCCGTCCGCTACGGTGAGGCTGCCGAGTTGCCTGGGGGACAGCCGGGAGATCCGCTGCACCAGCACCAGGAGGCGCCATGGTCGACCAGCCCCGCGGGGACACACGATTCGGCGGGGACCTCACCCCGTCGGCGGCCGACTCCACGCCGGTAAGACCGTCGATCGTCTCCCCACCCGCCGGCGCGCCCAACATCGTCGTGGTGTTGCTCGACGATGTCGGGTTCGGCGCCGCGTCGACCTTCGGTGGGCCGGTGCCGACACCCGCACTGGACCGCGTCGCGGGCGCCGGGTTGCGCTACAACCAATTCCACACGACCGCGCTGTGCTCACCGACGCGCGCCGCCCTGCTGACCGGTCGCAATCACCACAGCGCGCACATGGGCACCATCTGCGAGATCGCCTACGGCTTCCCGGGTTACGACAGCGTGATACCGCAGAGCACCGCCACCGTCGCCCACGTGCTGCGGATGAACGGCTACAGCACGGCGCTGTTCGGCAAAGCGCACTTCACCCCGATCTGGGAGATCGGGCCCGCCGGCCCGTTCGACCGCTGGCCGACCGGACTCGGGTTCGAACGTTTCTACGGATTTCTGGGCGGGGACACCTCGCAGTACGAACCCGCGCTCTACGACCAGACCACGCCCGTCGAGCCGTACCTGGGACGGGACGACTACCACCTGACCGAAGACCTCGCCGACAAGGCGATCGACTGGATCCGGCTGCAGAAGACGTCCGCGCCGGACAAGCCGTTCTTCCTGTACTTCGCGCCCGGCGCCACCCACAGCCCCCACCAGGTGTGGCCGGAATGGTCGGACCGCTTCGCCGGCCGATTCGATGACGGCTGGGATGCCCTTCGGGAAAGCATCTACGCCCGCCAGCTGGAAATGGGCATCATCCCCGCCGGCACCGAGTTGACGCCGCGACCCGAGCAGATACCCGCGTGGGCGGACTACGACGACCGCTACAAGCCGGTGGCCCGGCGGTTGATGGAGGTCTACGCCGGGTTTTTGGCCCACACCGATGCCCAGGTCGCACGGGTGATCGACGCCGTCGACGCGTTAGGTCATTGGGAGAACACGATGTTCATCTACCTGTGCGGCGACAACGGTGCGTCCGCGGAAGGGACGCTGCACGGCGCGTGGAGCTCACCGGCCTTCCAGAACGGCATGCCCGAGGATCCCGAGTGGTTGCTGGCCCACATCGCCGACTTCGGCACGCCCCGCTGCGAAAACCACTACAACGTGGGCTGGGCCTGGGCGCTCGACGCACCGTTTCAGTGGATGAAACAAGTGGCTTCCCACTTCGGGGGAACCCGCAATGGACTGGCGATCTCATGGCCGCGGGGCATCGCGGCGGCGGGGGAGCAGCGCAGCCAGTTCCACCACGTCATCGACATCGTGCCGACGATCCTGGAAGCCGCCGGCATCGACATGCCCACGTGTGTCAACGGCGTCGAACAGAAGCCGATCGAGGGTGTCAGCATGCGGTACTCGTTCGACGACCCCGCCGCAGCAGGTCGGCGGACCACGCAGTATTTCGAGATCTTCGGCAATCGCGCTGTGTACCACGATGGTTGGATCGCCTCGTGTTTTCACGGTCGACTGCCCTGGGTCCGCGCCCAGCGCGCCACCCCGTTCGGCGACACCGAACGCTGGGAGCTCTACCACCTGACCGACGATTTCAGCCAGGGCATCGACCTGGCCGCGCAACGGCCCGACAAGCTCGCGGAGCTGCAGGCCGTGTTCGACGCCGAGGCGCGGAAATACGATGTCTATCCGCTCAGCGACGCGACGCTGGCCCGCGCCTTTCCCGCAAACCGGCCGAGCCTGCTGGCCGAGCGCACCTCGATCACCTACTACGCCGGGCAGGTGCGCATCCCCGAACCCGTGACATTGCGCTACGCCAGCACCTCGTTCGATTTGCGGGCGCAGCTGACCATTCCGGTGGGGGGCGCTCAGGGCGTGGTCATCTGCATCGGGGGCGCGATGGCCGGGTGGAGCTTGTACTTGGAGCACGGCATTCCCCGCTTCGCCTACAACTACCTGGGTCATGAGCTCACGACCATCGCGGCGGCCGAGCCACTGCCGGAAGGCCCTGTCGCATTGGGCCTTTCGTTCGAGTATGACGGCGGCGGTCTGGGCAAAGGCGCCTCGGTGTCGCTGCGTGTCAACGACATCACCGCGGCAGGCGGCCGCGTCGAACGCACGGTCCCGTTCCGCTTCTCGATGAGCGGCGAGACATTGGACGTGGGCACCGACACCGGCTCCCCGGTCGCGCCCTACGGGCACGATTTCCGGTTCACCGGCCGAATCGACCGCATCGACGCCACCGTGCACCCGCATCCCACCGATCTGGCCGCGGCGATCGCCGAGGCGGAGATGCGCGCCGCGCTCGGGGCGCAATAGTGCTTGCGATGTGGAGCGGCCTTGTCCCGCTGCTCCTCGGTTGTGCACTGGAGCCGATCGAAGTCGTCATCACGATCATGCTGCTGGGGACCCCGTCGCGCGTGCGGTCGGCCGGCGCCTGGGTTGCGGGGCACATCAGTACGCGCCTGCTGCAAGGCCTCATCTTCGGCACCATCCTGCATTGGGGAGCGCGCAGCGCCGACCCGGACCGCCCACACCACTGGATCGCTGCCACCGCGCTGTTGGTGGTGGCACTGCTGCTGCTGGTCACCGCGGCGCGGGAGCTGCTGACGGACGACGATCTCGACGCGCCACCGCCGAAGTGGATGACCATGCTGACGTCGGCCACGCCCGCCAAAGCGTTCTTCATCGGCGCCGGGGTCATCGCCGTGTCGGTGAAAGCCTGGGTCTTCACGCTCGGGGCCATCAGCGTGATCGGCACCGCGAATTTGAGCCGGCCCGCCAATGTCGGTTCCTACGTTCTCTTCGTGGCGCTCGCCGCGAGCGTGAATCTCCTCATCGTCGTCGTGGCAGCGGTTTTCCCTGACCGATCGCGCGCCCTGCTGGACAGGGTCTTGGGCTGGCTGCAAGGACACGACCGGCCGATCGTGATCGTGGTGAGCGTGGTCTTCGGTACCTGGTTCGCGATCAAAGCCCTGCGCGGCTTCGGGATTCTGTAGCTGGCCCGCCAGTCAGGGCGGCGTCACCGCGCGCCGTCGAATCCAAAACGTGTAGACCGCACCCACCGCGGCGGTGATCAGCCCGTAGAGCGCGACCGCCCCGTGTTCGTCCGCGTTGGGAAAGTTCGCCGATGCGATCGTCAACGCCGTCGCGGGGTGCCGGCAGCTGCTGGCGAATGCCAGCATCGCCGATGACTCTCGTTCGGGGCCGCCGAGCACATGCCCGACGACGACCGTGCCGCCGACGAACAACACCATCGCCACTAGCGTCGATTCGCCCAGGAGTTTCCACATGCTCGGCGCGGCGCCGATCAGGAGGACGACCATGGCCACCGGCAGAGCCCACCGCTGCACGCGGTCGATCGGTCCCCCGATGCGCGCCGCGACGGCCGGCCACCGCGCTCGGATCGCCATTCCCGCGGAGAGCGGCGCCACCACGGACATCAGCATCAGTTCCGCGATCGCCCAGGGGCTTGCGACATACTGGCGCCCGAACATCCGCCCGATCAGTGGCGCGGCCACCGAGATCACCGGAACCGCGAGGACGGCGAGCACCAGGACGAGGCCTAGCCCGTATTGAGCGCGCCCGCCCGCCTTTTCGCCGCGCCGCGGCAGCAACGGCGGCAACGGTGAAATCGCCAGGGTGACAAGCGCGATGGCGACCTGGGGGCGCAGGTCGAGCACCCCCACCAGCACACCGGCAATGACCGGCGCGGCGACCATGACGGCCAGCAACGAGCGAGCCAATAGATCCGGTAGGCGCAACACGTACGCGACGTCGGCGAACCGCGCGGTCAACCCGTAACCGAGGATCACCACGAAGAGGCTGACCTGGAAAGCTATGCGCGCCGCGTCGGCCATGGTCACACCGGCCAGCCTGCCACGCCGGCCTCGGAGCGGTGCCGAGATGGCCGAGTACCACCACGGGAGGCCGCGCCGGATGGCCCCGGGGTGGCATCCTGGCCGTGTGGGTGTGCTCATCCGGTTGGCGGAGCTGTTGATCGTGATCCTGCCCCTGGCGGGTGCGACCGTCGCGGCGGTGCGCGCGTTCGGGGCCAACCGCCGACAGGCGGAGCCACCGCCGCGTGCGGACCACGCCGAAACACCGCGGGCCGAGCCACCGCGGACCGGCGACGATCACGTCGCACGGTGGCGGTCGCTGCGCCGCGTCCTCGACGAGCACGGCCGCACCGACGCGCGATGGCTCGCGTATGAGCTCGACGCCGCCAAGCTCCTCGACTTCCCGCTCATGACCGACATGCGCGATCCGCTCACGGTGGCCTTCCACAAAGCCAAGCTGCGAGCCGACTTCCTGCGCCCCGTCAAAGCCGAAGACCTGCTCGACGACCGTGACGTCGCCGCGCAATACCGGCAGGCCGTCGAGGATTACGTGACGGCCTTCAACGCCGCCGAGACAGAGGCGATGCGCAGGCGTCGCAGTGACTTCTCCGGGGCCGACCAGCAGCGGATTGCGCGGGCTCAGAACCTGCTACGGGTGGCTTCGGATCCCGCGGCGACACCGCAGGAACGCGGGCGCGCGTACGATTTGGCACGCCGGGAACTCGACGGCCTCATCGTCTTGCCGGCCACCACACAAGCCGGGATCGAGCGGGGGGTCTCCGGGGAGCTGGAGGGGTGACCGCGAAGCCGGGCCCACTTCGGCCGGCGCATCCGAGTCACCTGACCTATGGGCAGGTGTATCCGCCGTCGATCACGATGTCGGAACCGGTCATGTAGCTGGAAGCCTCGCCGGCCAGGTAGAGGTACAGGCCCGTGAGTTCTTCGGGGCGGCCGATCCGCCCGAGCGGTATCTTCGGCTCCCACTCGCGGTGGTATTCGGTCAGCGGCTCCACGAGTTCGGTGAGGATGTAGCCCGGGCTGACGCTGTTGACCCGGATGTTGTGCGGCGCCCACTCCACGGCCATGGCCTTGGTCAGGTGGATCACCGCCGCTTTGGACGTGCAGTAGTGACCCACCTGCTGCGGGATGTTGATGATGTGGCCGGACATCGAGGCCGTGGTGATGATGCTGCCGCCGAGGCCCTGCCGGACCATCGCCCGTGCGGCCGCCTGCGCGGTGAGGAAAACGCCTGTGACATTGGTGCTTTGGATCCGTTCGAACTCTTCGGGGGACATGCCGAGCATCGGAGTCACGGTGATGATGCCGGCGTTGCAGACCGCGATGTCGACGCCGCCCAACTCCGCGGTCACCCGTTCCAGCATCGCGGTCACCTGGTCGGGCTGGGTCACGTCGCAGGGGATGGGCACCACCCTGCCCTCACCGTCCGCCGCGATCTCCCGGGCGACGCGCTCCAGGCTCTCGGCACGCCGCGCCGCGATGGCCACGTCAGCCCCCGCTTGCAGGTAGGCCTGGGCCACCTTCTTGCCGATGCCGCTGGATGCCCCGGTGACCAACGCCCGTTTGCCGCGCAGATCGAACAACTTCAAGACGTTCATGCGATATCCCTTATCCACGTTCATGCGATATCCCTTATCCAGACGAGCTACCTGTAACGGAAACACGTTCTAGTGTGTCCGCCATGGGCAAATTCACCAGGGCCGAAATCGAGCAAGCCGTCGAGAACTACACGCGGGTGGTGGAGGGGTGCAGCGCCTCGGGCGACTGGCGACCTTTCGCCGATCTCTTCACCGAGGATGTCGTCTACACAGAACATCACTACGGGGTGTTTCACGGCCGTGAAGCCGTGCGGGACTGGATCGTCGCCGTCATGGCGCCGTTCCCGCACATGCGATTTCCATCCGACTGGACTGCCTATGACGAGGACAACGACGCCGTCGTCGTGATGATCAAGAATCTTCTGGACCACCCGACAGATCCCGACGGCGAGCCCTTCTGGTTCCCGAACTGGACCCGGCTGGTCTACGCCGGCAACGGCTTGTTCTCCAGCGAAGAGGACATTTACAACCCCAACCGGGACGCGCCCGGCGTGGTGGCCGCCTGGCTGCAGGCCGGCGGCCGACTCGAGTCAACCGAGATCCTGCAGCCCCAGGCCTAGCGGTCGTCAGCTCACCGCCGCGACCGGACGGCGCCCAATGCCTGCTCCCAGGCCAGCATGGTGGCGGCCTTCAGGTTGGCCGGCTTCACGCTGTCCCTGGACAGTAGCGCGGTCGCGGCGGCCTTCGTCGTCGCCGACGCCTTCGACAGATGGCCGGAGTCGAACGGCGGGTGGGGGTCGTATTCGATGGCCAACTGGATCGCCTTGGCGCGGCCTTCGCCACCGATTTCGCCGGCCAGCCACAGCGCCAGGTCGAGTCCCGCCGACACCCCGGCGCTGGTGATCACGTTGTCCTGCAGCACGACTCGTTCATCGCCCACCGGGACGGCGCCGAACGCCTTCAACGCCGGGACCGTCAGCCAGTGCGACGTGGCGCGGCGGCCTGCGAGGAGGCCGGCCGCCGCCAGGATCACCGACCCGGAGCACACCGACGTCGTCCATCGGGCGGTCCGGTGGGCCTGCCGCAGCCAGTCCAGCAGCGCCTCGTCACGGGCATGCACCGGTGTGGACGGGCCACCCGGCACGAGAATGACGTCGGGCGAAGGGGTTCCGGCCAGCGAATGGGTGGCCCCGAGCACCAGCACGCCGGAGTCAGCGGTGATCGGCCCCGGCTGGTGCCAGACGAACCGCACTTCGGCGTCCTGCAGGTTGCGCAGCACCTCGTACGGTCCGATCATGTCCAGCGCGGTGAATCCCGGATAGCTCACGATCGCGATCTGGGTCATGGGTGTCGTCCTCTCGGTTTCAGGCGTCGCTTTCAGGCGAAGGCCTTGCGGTATTGATCGGGCGGGATACCGACCCGGCGAAGGAAGTTGCGCCGCATGGTTTCCGCGGTGCCGAAACCGCATCGGGCGGCGATCGTGACGACGGTGTCGTCGGTCTCCTCCAACTGCCGACGCGCGGCTTCGGTCCGGATCCGCTCGACGTACTGGCCGGGCGCCTCGCCGACCTCGGCGGTGAACACCCGGGTGAAGTGACGCGGGCTCATCGCCGCCCGACGGGCGAGCCGGTCGATGCCGTGCTCACCGCCCGGCTCCGCCTCGATCGCCTCCTGGACGGCGCGGATCGAATGGCGTTTGGCCCGCGGCATCCACACCGGCGCCGCGAACTGCGTCTGCCCGCCGGGGCGCCGCAGGTAGAGCACCAGCCAGCGGGCGACGGTCTGCGCGACTTCGGTGCCGTGGTCGTCCTCCACCAGCGAGAGCGCCAGATCGATCCCCGCCGTGACACCGGCCGCCGTCCACACGGTCTTCGAGCTGCGCAGGAAAATCGGATCCGCGTCGACGTCGATCGCGGGGAATTCGCGGGCCAGCCGCCCGGCGAAGGCCCAATGAGTGGTAGCCCGTTGCCCGTCCAGCAGCCCCGCCTCGGCCGCCAGAAACGCGCCCGTGCAGACCGTGACCACGCGACGGGCGCTTCCGGCGACGGCCTTGATCCAGCCGATCAGCTCGGCATTCGACCGGGCCGCGTCGACACCGCCGCCGCCGGGCAGCACCAAGGTGTCGATGCACTCGCCGGGTTCTGGCAGCGGCGCGGCGACGAACGCGAGTCCGGTCGGGGTGGTGACGGCCTGCCCGTCGGGGGAGGCGACGACGACGTCGTATCCGCCCTCGGTGAGCAGCGCCGCGCCGGTGAAGACGTCGTGCGGCCCCACCACGTCGAGCGCCTGCACGCCGGGATAGCCGACGATGACCACTTTGCGAGCCATGGGATTAAGTGTTGGGCACGCCCGGCATGGCGTCTACGCCGTGTATCCCACCAATTAGGACATGGGACCTGGCCCAGAGCCGTCACGACGGGCTTGGCAGACTGTCGCCATGGCACAGATAACCTTGCGTGGAAACCCGATCAACACCGTCGGCGAACTGCCTGCCGTCGGATCTCCGGCACCGGCCTTCAGCCTGACGGGCGGCGACCTGGGGGCGGTCAGTAGCGACCAGCTCGGCGGTAAGGCCGTGGTGCTCAACATCTTCCCGTCGGTGGACACACCGGTGTGCGCGACCAGCGTCCGGACCTTCAACGAGCGCGCCGCCGCCAGCGGCGCCACTGTGGTGTGCGTGTCGAAGGACCTGCCGTTCGCGTTCGCCCGCTTCTGTGGCGCCGAGGGCATCGACAACGTCAAGACGGCTTCGGCGTTCCGCAGCAACTTCGGCGAGGACTACGGCGTCACCATCAACGACGGACCGATGGCGGGTCTGCTCGCCCGGGCCATCGTGGTGGTCGGCGCCGACGGCAAGGTCGCCTACACCGAGCTGGTCCCGGAGATCGCCCAGGAGCCGAATTACGACGCGGCGCTGGCCGCGGCGGGCTAGGCCCGATCGCGGCTAACGTTCGGCCCGTGGGTCGATGAGCTCACGGAAGCTGGCCGCGGGGTGGACCGAGGCGCCCAGGCTCAGCACGCGGTCACTGAGCCCTTTGTCGGACGTCACCACCCGAATGTCGTGCGGTCGGGGGTCGGCTCGGACCCGGCGGACGATCTCGTCGTCCGCCGAGTTCGCAGCCGCCCTGGGCGCGTAGGCGATCTCGATCACCAACGCGGGAATGGCGGTCGACGGCGGCCGTTCGAAGACGACGGTCACGTCGTCTCCTTGGGCGGCTGCCCATCGGTCGAGTCGGTCCGCCAGCGCGACCATGGCGCCGCCGCGGTCCTTCCACCAACCGTCAGGGCGGCTCCCGATCACATTCATGCCGTCCACAATCCACCGCACGACCCCTAGGGTAGGGCGACGTTTCGCCGCACCGCCGGCGGCCGCGAATTCCGTAGCGCGCCATTTCCGTTCTTGGACGTTGAGCGGTTGATACGGTCACCGATATCAGTTTCCGCTGATGCCGTCGCAATGATGGGACAGGTGAATGACGTCGATAGCCGAGACCGATGACCGGGTCGTGACGCTGGCCCGGGGAATGCGCGAACTGGTGCGCGCCGAGGCCGCCGAATCCGAGCGGATGCGCACCCTCACCCCGGCGATCGTCGACGAGATGTGGGCAACCGGGCTCATGTCCGCGTTCAACCCGGGCGCGGCCGGAGGTGTCGAACCGTCGTTCACCGAGATGATCGAAACCTGGATCGAAATGGCTTGGCAGGACGGCTCTTTCGGTTGGATCGGGATCGCCAACCTGCCTTCGTCGTTCGCGGCGGCGGCGTACCTGCCCGACGAGGGTTTCGCCGAGGTGTTCACGGCGCACGACAACCGCGTCACCATGGGCGGCCAGTTCTTTCCCAATGGTCAAGGGGCCGCCGTCGATGGCGGTTACCTGGTGAGCGGGTCGTGGAACTTCGGCTCGGGCACCGGTCACTCGCAGTACATCGCTGCGGGGTTCTTGCCGATGGACAACGGCGAAATGCGCTGGATCAGTGACGGCTTCCCCGAGATGCGGGTCGCGGTGATCCCCCGGGATCAGATCAATTTCAACGACGGCTGGTTCGTGCAGGGGCTCAAGGGAACCGGGTCCTACGACTACAGCGCCCAGGAGGTGTTCGTGCCGGCGAGCCGCACCTTTGAGCTGTTCACCCGCCAACCCCATCGCGGCGCCGCACCCGCCACCCGGATGGGGCTGATGCCGGTCACCGCCGCCGGCCATGCGTCCTGGGCACTCGGCGTGGCGAAAAGCATGCTCGACGACGTCCAGGAACTGGCCGCGACGAAGTTCCGGATGAGTGACATGGCGTCGCTGGCCAGCCGACCCACCTTCCAGAAGGGGCTGGCGCACCACCGCGCGGCCTGGCGCGCCGCGCGTCTGCTGGTGCTCGACGCGTTCACCACGGCCGAGGCCGCGGTCGCATCGGGCGAGGAGCTGACACCCGCCCTGCGCGCGGACATGCGGGTGGCGGCGGTGTACGCGACCGACACGGCCAGAAGCTGTGCCGAGTGGGCGCACCTGGTCGCCGGCACCACGTCCATCCGGGAGGGCAGCCGGCTGGAGCGCGCCTTTCGGGACATCTACACCGGCACGCAGCACGCCTTCATCAGCGAAAAGGTTGCCATCGATGTCGCGCAGATCTGGCTCGGCATCATCGACGACCAGCCGGGGTTGTGACTCCCTGACCCTGCCGGCGCCTAGACCAGGCGTTCACCCGGCTGTTGCTCGCCCGGCTCGTCGCGCTTGCCTTCGTCGGTATTGCCGGCAAGCGACGAGGCCAGGCCCGGCCCGCCGGCCCCACCGGCCGACGCCCCCTGGCCCAGTGAGCTGAACGAGCTCAGGGGCGCCGCACCGGCGCCCAGCAACGTCGACGCGGCATTGACCGCGGCGGGCATCGCCGGGGCCGTGCTCGGCACCGTGGGCGAGGCGGCCGGCACCGTCGGCGAGGCGGCCGGCACCGTCGGCGCCGGGCCGGCGACCGGACCTCCCGCGACCAGGTTGGCCAGTGGCGGCGTGCGGGGGGCCGAGCCGCCCGCCCCCGGCAGCATCTCCGCGCGCAGCAGTCCACCGCCGCCCGCGGGCCCCACGAAAGTCTGGCCGGCGATCCGGCCGCCGGCCGAGTGCAAAGTGCCCGCCGTCTCCCCGTCGACCTGGGCGTACATCTGGGCGATGTCGGTGAACGCCGTGCCCGTCCGGGCGATCTCTTCCTGGGCTGCGGTGTTGAGGGCCAGCATGGCGGTGCCCTCGGCGGCGAATGCCGCGACGGCCAGCATCGAGACCGCGTCGGCGCCGGCGGGAGCCAACGCGGTCACCGGTCCCGTCGCGGCCGCGCCGGAAGCCAAACCTTGGGTGGCGAGCGCCACCACCTGCAACCCGATGGCTCCCGCGGCGGGGTCGTGTGACAGCGGTTCCATGTGCGTGTGCTCCTGTACGAGCGATGAGCGCCGATACGTCGGGACCAGCTGCGCTGGACGATGAGATCAATTCTAGAGGCGCCGATAGGGTGCTGCCCACACTTTCAGGCGGGCCCGAACCGCGCGAGCACGCCGCCCGAAAGCCCGAAATCGTCGGCCCGCTCCTAACGTCGCCTACTATCAGCGCATGCGCGGCTCGAAGATCCTGATCACCGGCCCGACCGGACAAATCGCGACCCCGATTGCGCGGGCACTCGCGACCGACAACGAGGTGTGGGGCATCGCCCGCTTCACCGACCCAGCGGCACGCGAGGGTCTGGAAAAGTCGGGCGTCCACTGCCAGACGGTCAACTTGGCGGCCGGTGAGTTCAGCGATCTGCCAAATGATTTCGAGTACGTCCTCAACCTCGCGGTGGCCAAGAGCGGGAACTGGGACAAGGACCTCGCGGCCAACGCGGAGTCGGTGGGCCTGCTCATGGCGCACTGCCGCGACGCGAAGGCGTTTCTGCACTGCTCGTCCGCCGCCGTCTACGACCCGCCCGACGACGATCCCCGGACCGAGGGTGCCGCCCTGGGCGACAACCACAAGCCTTTGTTCCCCACCTACTCCATCTCCAAGATCGCCGGGGAAGTGGTCGCCCGGTCCATGGCCCGGGCCCTCGGAGTGCCCACCACCATCGCGCGGCTCAACGTTCCCTACGGGGACAACGGCGGATGGCCGTTCTACCACATGGAGATGATGCTGGCGGGCATCCCAATCCCGGTCTCACCCGGGGCACCCGCACGCTACAACCCGATTCACGAGGACGACATCATCGCGACCATTCCCAAGCTGCTGGAGGTGGCCGCCGTACCGGCGACCACGGTCAACTGGTGCGGCGATCAAACGGTCAGCATCCAGGAGTGGTGCGGCTACCTGGGTTCACTGGTGGGCAAGGAGCCGGTCTTCGAGGTGAGCGACCAGGCGCTCCGCGGCAACCCCACCGACAGCACACGGATGCACGAGCTCATCGGCGGCACCGCGGTTGACTGGCGTGACGGCCTGCGCCGCATGGCGGCCAAGTTCCACCCAGAGTTGGTCGGCGCGTAGGAAGCCCGCGTGCGCCAACGAGCCGATGATGTGCAGCGGCTGCGGAACCTCGCATTGCTCCGCCGCGTCCGCGACCGGATCGATCGGGAGTACGCGCGGCCGCTGGACGTGGACGGGCTGGCCCGTGACGTGCACATGTCCGCCGGCCACCTGAGCCGCGAGTTCCGCCGGGCGTACGGCGAGTCGCCCTATTCCTATCTGATGACGCGGCGCATCGAGCGGGCGATGGCGCTGCTGCGGCGCGGTGACCTCAGCGTCACTGGGGTGTGTTTCGCCGTCGGGTGCTCCTCGTTGGGCACGTTCAGCACTCGTTTCACCGAACTGGTCGGGGTGCCGCCGAGCACTTACCGGCGCCAGGCGGAGGACACGTTGGCCGGCATGCCCCCATGCGTGGCCCAACAGGTGACCAGACCGATCAGGAATCGAGAAGCATCGGTCAGCGGGCCGCGCTTAGCCTGACCGCATGGACATCACGATCCACTCGAGCTTCTTGCCGCACGACGACCCGGAATCCTCGCTCGCGTTCTACCGCGACACCCTCGGCTTCGAAGTCCGCCTTGACGTCGGAAAGGGCAAGATGCGCTGGATCACCGTCGGACCACCGAACCAGCCCGACACGTCGATCGTGCTGAACCCGCCGGCCGCCAACCCAGGCATCACCGAAAGCGAGCGCCGCACCATCGCCGAAATGATGGCCAAGGGCAGCTACGCCACGTTGCTCTTGGCGACAAAGGACCTCGATCGGACCTTCGAGCATCTGCAGGGCAACGACGTGGAGATCGTCCAGGAGCCGACGGACCAGCCCTACGGAATGCGTGACTGCGCCGTCCGCGATCCGGCGGGCAACCTGATCCGCATCCAAGAACTGCGCTGACGAGTCCCGTGGCTCGAGCCGGGCGCGCAACCGCGAAAGTTCCGAACCCCCAAAAGGTTCGGAACTTTCGCCTGCGCTGAACCCGGGTCAAGATCCCTTGGCGTAGCGAGTCAGGAACCCGAACGCCGCGATCCCCGCGACGGCACCGATCACGCCCCACAGCACGAGCTGGAACACCATCGACCCCAGGAACCAGCCGAACGTCATCCCGATGTAGAGGGCCCAGATCAAGCGGAAGGCGCTCCACAGCGCGACCGCCCCGGCGCTGAGGCCGATGTATAGGCTGCGCTGCCGGTCCACCCGATTGATCTGCTCTTCAATGCCGGCCGGGACGATCTTCATTTCTGACTTCCTTTCGTGGGGCGCCGCCGGATTGGCGTCGTCGTTGCGCCAAGTACAGACGCGACAACCGGCTACCGATCCCAAAACTCGCCGCCCGACCGCTTGCGTCACCACTGGTTTGCGCCAAAAGACAAGAGTCGGGCGACACCGCTGTTGGGGAATAACCTCACTTGCGGACCACCGGCAACAGGTGGGTGAATCCAGATGAACGGTCACCCCTCGCGGCTCGCATCTCGGACCCGCTCGCAGGGTGTCCGCTCTGGTGTGCGTTCGCGACGCCGTTGGTCAGCCTTGCCGCTGCTTGAATCGAGAAAGGAAACGGTCCGATGATGAACCCCATCAAGCTCGCCGAGCAGGTGGCCGAATCGGTCCTGGCGGTGGGCGGCATCCGGGTCGGCACCGAGGAGCCGGCGTACACGCGCGAGCCACTGACGGGCGCCGTCGAGATCCGCCGCTACGGTCCGCGGATCGCCGCCGAGACGACGGTCGACGCCGACGAACATCGCGCTCGTGACGTCGGATTCCGGCGGTTGGCGGGCTACATATTCGGCGGCAACCGGGGCAAACGATCAATCTCGATGACGACCCCCGTCAGCCAGCAGTCGAGCGGGGGCGGCCAGCAGATCGCGATGACCGCGCCCGTCGTCCAGTCCGCGGGCGGCGAGACCGGCTGGACGATCCGGTTCTTCATGCCCGCGAAGTGGACGACGGAAACCCTTCCCGCGCCCAACGATGATCAGGTCCGCCTCGTTGAGGTGCCGCCCGCCACCGTCGCGGTGCTGCGATTCAGCGGTGACCGCAGCCCTAAGGCGGTCGCCTTGCGCACGAAGGAACTCCTGAAGATGTTGCAGGACAGCGGGATTCAACAGGCCGGCGATCCCGAGGCCTGGTTCTACGACCCGCCCTGGACGGTGCCGATGCGCCGGCGCAACGAGATCGCAATTCCCATCGATCCGGCGTCCGCGCCGGGCTAGCCCGAATGGGACGGCACATCGGCCCGTTCCTTGTGATGGCGGGAATCCGTATCGCGCCGCTCGGCATCCTGGTGTGGGCCGGCGGATTGTCATCGTTCCGTTCCCGCCGATAACGCCCTTCCGCGGGGTCTACGCCCTCCTCGAATTCGGCTGAGTATCAGCCGACCTTGACCACCAGCTTGCCGACGTTCTTGCCGTCGAACAGCATGTTGATCGCCGTCGGCAGCTGCTCGAACCCCTCGACGACCGTCTCGAGCGGAGTGAGCTTTCCCGCCTCGATCAGGCCGGCGATCTCGCTGATGGCCTCCGCCGCGCGCCCGAAGTGGTCGAGGACGATGAAGCCGCGCAGGGTGGCGCGCTGGATGAGGAGGTTCCCGAACGCACGCGGACCTGGCGGGGGATCCTCCGCGTTGTAACCGGAGATCAGGCCGCAGAGCGCGACGCGAGCGCCGATGTTGAGGCGCGCGAAGATCGCGTCCATGAGCTCGCCGCCGACGTTCTCGAAGTCGACGTCGATGCCGTCGGGTGTCGCCGCGGCCAGTTGGGCGGCCCAGTCGTCGGTGCGGTGGTCGACCGCCGCGTCGAAGCCCAGCCGGTCGGTGAGCAGCGCGCACTTCTCGGGCCCTCCGGCGATTCCGACGACACGCGCCCCCGCGGCCTTGGCGAGCTGACCGGCGACCGAGCCGACCGCACCGGCCGCCGCGGAGACGATGACGGTCTCGCCGGGCTGCGGCTTGCCGATATCGCGAATCCCGATCCACGCTGTGAGGCCGGTCATCCCCAGCGCGCCCAGGTAGGCGCTCGGCGAAACGCCTTGCGCGACCTGGACGGGATTGATCAGCGACGTATCCGAGACGACCGCGTACTCCTGCCAGCCGAGCAGCCCTTGCACCTGCTGACCGACGGCGTAGGTGGAACTCTTCGACGCGACGACCTCGCCGAGGGCGCCCGCTCGCATGACCTCGCCGATGCCCACCGGAGGCAGGTAGGACGGGGTGTCGTTGATCCACGTGCGGTTCGTCGGGTCCAGCGAGATCCAGTCGACCCGCACCAGCGCCTCGCCGTCGCCGAGTTCGGGGATCGCCTCTTCGGTCAGCTCGAATGTGCCGGGGCCGATGCGTCCGACAGGCCGTTCGCGCAGCAGGAAACGACGGTTTCGTCCGGTCATTAGCGCACGGTACCCTCCGCACACCTGCGCGTTCTACCCTGCGTAAAAGGGACGCCGCTCGACCCGGAGGTGGATTCGATGAAGGCGATGCCACAACTTGTCCTGGCGCCGGTCGCGGTGGTGGCGTTGACCGTGTCCGCGCAGCCCGGTGTCGCAATCGCCGATCCGCCGCCGACGCAGGTGATCACCACGGTGGCCGTCGGCCCCGCCGGCCAACCGATCAACGGCTACAAGGAGTCGCCTCCGGAGGGCAACGTCGTCGTTGTCGACGACTGCAGCACCGCGTCGCCGTCGGCGGTGGCCGACGACGTCTATTACTGCTCGCCCAGCGCGGCCGGCGCGGGCACCTGCTGGCCGTCAACACCCGGATCGCTGTTGTGCGTGGACGATCCCTGGCAGCAGCGTCTGCATCGGGTCAGCTACGGCGGCCCGCTTCCGCCCGTGCGCCCGAGCGCGACGCCGGACCCGTTCGCGCTGACCCTGGACGACGGAACCCACTGCCTACTGCGCAACGGCGGCGCATGGGGCGGACGCGCCGATGGCTACGTCGGCGTTTACGGCTGCGGCGACCCGCACGCCAACCTCGCGGTGCTGTGGCTGCCCAGCCAGGGCGCCGGGAGCTGCATTGACCGCTCATCGGCGGTGTGGACGGTCAAGGTCGGTCAACTCGGCGCACCGAACGCCGCGCTGCCGCCACCGCAGACCCGAGCGGTGGCCGGCGCCTGGCTCGCGGGGGGCAAGGCCGGCCAGTAAAACCGGCGGCGACGCTGCTATAACGCAACGTATGTCGAGCCCCGAGCACACGATCACCCACGTTTCCGATACCGCCCGATGGACCGCCCTGCACCGGGCAACCGAATCCGCCCGGCCCGATGCACTGTTCAACGACCCGCTCGCCGACCGGTTGGCCGGTGAACACGGTCGCGAAATCGTCGCCAAGGTCCCGCGGTCGACCCGCAACGGTTGGTGGCTCGTCGCGCGGACCAAACTCATCGACGACGCCATCGCGCAAGCGATCAGCGACGGCTGCGACCGAGTGCTGAACCTGGCGGCTGGTTTGGACACCCGGCCCTATCGGCTGGACCTCCCGGCCGAACTCACGTGGGTGGAGGCGGATCTGCCGAAGTTGCTCGCGGAGAAGACGCAGCTACTCGCCGACGAGGCGCCGCGGTGCCGGCTGATCCGTGTCGCTGTCGATCTGGCCGACCCCGCCGCCCTCGACGCCTTCCTCGACGAGGCCCTGCGCGGCGCCGCCAGGGCGCTGGTACTGACCGAGGGCCTGTTGATGTATCTCGCGGACGGCGACGTCGCGGCGCTGTCGGCGGCCATTACGCGGCCCGAGGTCGCCTGGTGGATGCTCGACTTCGCCGGGCCGGGCCTGAAGAAGATGATGAACAAGAAAATGGCGGGCATGTTGCAAAACGCCCCGTTCAAGTTCGCACCCGAAAACGGGTTGGCGTATTTCGAAGATTTGGGCTGGCGCACCGTCGAGGTGGAGGCGCTATATGCGGCCGCCCACCGGTTTCACCGCCTGCCGGTGTGGATGCGCCCGTTGGCCTGGCTGCCCCAGCCGGATCCGCGTCACCCGGGCGGCAGAGTGTGGAGCGCGGTGGCCCTGCTTACCCATTGAGCCGGGCATAAAGGAACCAGTTGGCCACCGGCACAACTGATTTGCGTCTGCTAGCGCTCGTGTCGCACTTGCCTACGGTTAATGCGGCAGGTCTGACACCTTACGCCCGCACGACAATTCGGGGATCTGGCCCTTTGCGCCTGCGGCAGCGCGGCGCCGGTCTTAATATCGCCGCATGCGCATCACGGTCAAATTCGACCTGGGTTTCAAATATCCCGAACTCGAGCAGTTGTGGCGCATCGCCGACAACCTCGGTTTTGACACGGTATGGGATTACGACCATTTTTACGGGCCGATGGAACACACCGACCCCACCTTCGAGGGATGGACCGCGCTGGCCGCTATGGCCGTGGTGACCCGACAGGCGCGCATCGGTTGCCTGGTACCCGGTGTCACGTACCGGAACCCCGCGATCCTCGCCAAGATGGCGGTCACCGTCGACCACATCTCCGGCGGGCGGCTCAACTTCGGGATCGGCGCCGGATGGCACGAGGCCGAACATCGCGGCTATGGGATCGCGTTCCCCGGCCCGGGCACCCGCGTCGCGATGGTCGACGAGGCGCTGACCGTGATCCGTCGGCTCTGGGCCGAGGAATCGGTGACCTTCAAGGGGAGGTTCTTCACCCTCCAAGACGCGCTCTGCGAACCGAAGCCCCTGCAGCGCCCGCACCCGCCGATCGTGATCGGCGGCACGGAACCGAAGATGTTGAGCGTCATCGCACGTCACGCGGACATGTGGAACATGCCGGGACACGAGGGGCCAGAACGATGGGGCGCAGTCAACGGCCGGCTCTCTGAGGCGTGTGTCGTCGTGGGACGCGACCCGGGCGAGATCGAGCGCTCCGCACAGGTGTCACTACACCCGGCGGAACCCGGTCAGGTGGACGAGCAACTCGCGCTGTTGCCCGAATTCGAGCAACTCGGCTGCGAGCACATGGTGCTGGCGTTCCGGGAGGCGCCAACGACGGCACTGCTCGAACGCTGCCGGGCCCTCGACTACCAGACCCGAATCCAGTCGACCAGCATGCTGGCGGGATAGCTTCCGGGCCCGGGGTCGCCGCCGCCGGAGCCCGCCACCGCGAGGTTGAACACCGGATAGACGGTGTAGCCCGGCGCGTTGAAGGGCCAATCGGGCAGCGCGCTCGCCGGTACGTCGAAGTACGGCTGGGCCCCGTCGGCGTAGTCCTTCCAGAATCGGATTCCGGCCTCGTCCCACTGGGTGCGCCAGGTGTGCCAGGCGCTGTCCACCGCGATGTTGTGGGTCTTCCACTCGCCGCCGTTGGCTTTCGCGTGGACCGTGGTGGCCGAGGGCCAGCTGCCGTTGCCGTACCACTCCATCACGTCGATCTCGCCCTGGTCATCATTACCCAGCCAGTAGGCCGGCCAGGCGCCGGCGGTCAGGCAGTTGAGTTTGATGCGAGCTTCCCAGGTGTGGCCGACTCCGCCGCGCCAGAGGCTCTGCACCTTGCCGCTGTAGTAGGTGGGCCCGTCCTTGGCGGCGAGCAGCACGAGGTTGGAGTTGCCGTCGAGGAAGACGTTGCGCCGGTCGTCGCGGTATTGCCCGATGTGGTCGGGCTGTTCCCAGTACGTCGGGTCTTTGATCGTCTCGCGGGCCTTCGCCACCGTCCACTTCGAGGCGTCGGGTGCCGAGCCCGCGGGACCGTCGAACTCGTCGTGAAAGACGTAGGTGCCGGTTTGGCCGCTGGGCGCCGCGGGAGCGGGCGGGCGGTCCGCGGGCGAATCCCGTCCCGAGGGTTGGGCCAGGGCTTGCGGCGCAGGCAGCGCGGCTGCCAGCACGCCGATCCCGGTCGTCAAAATCATGCGTCGGCGATCCATCTTGGGCATACGCAAGGGACCATAGCAGCCGCCGGCGTACGGAGCCGAAACACAGAAATGTGTCGGTGGTCGCCGCTACCGTTTCGGATACCCGGCGGGCCAGCACGGACGCCGGCACGGCGGTGGTTGAACGATTAGTCGAAATTCATGGCTAATTCTCAACTTCACGGGTGGTTTGGTCTCAGGATCGGCCGGGCATTCTGAGATCACAAGCCGATAACCACCGGGTGTAGCTAATGCGGGTTGTACTGAGAGGAGTTAACGATCGTGGCTAATACAACGGGAGCGACGGTTATTTTCCTTCAGTCCCATCCGTTATGGACCGCGGCTCAGCGGCATGAGCGCGAACGTCGTGACGCGATGCGCCGTCACCCGGCTTTCCGCGCCCGGCAGCACGCCGCGATTCCCGGTGGCGAGGTCATTCCGCTCATCCGCGACTTCAAGCTGTACTCGAGCACCAACACTCCGGCCTGAATATTCGCACGTAATAGTGCAAAATTGCGTATAGCGCGCCCGTTGGCCACCCGAGTGACCAGACGGTTGATCATTTCCCTGATTCGCGAATCCGATAGCGCCGGCGCTATCAAATCTGAGGGTCGCCTATTGGCCGGGAGCGACTCTCCCGCGTCTCAGAGCTTGCCGGCGACGAAGTCGGCGGCCTGGTTGGCCATGCCGGCATCGATGTAGGCACCGGCAAGGTGTTGCGGCCAGTTCGCCTTCCAGGTGTTCGGGTCCGCCGGGTTGCAGATGGGATCGGCGCCGTGGCACAACTCGATGGTCCGGTCGTTGTAGATCGGGCTGAAGTTGGTGATCGGCCCCACCCACTGGCTTCCGTTGCCGAACAACGCCACGGCCGCGATGTGCTGATCGGCGCCCGGCGGCAATGGGCTGTCGAATCCGAACGCACCAATGGGCGCCGCGAGCACAACGTCGGTGACGGCCGCCCCCAGCGAGTAACCGCCCAGCACCAGTCGGGTATTGGGGCAATTGGTGATCATGTCCTGAACATGGCGGCTCATGTCGTTGGCACCCTGAGCAACCTCGGTGTCGGCCGGGTAATTGACGGCATACACGCCGATGTTCTTGTTGACCTTGGATCGCAGCGCGCTGATGAACGCGTTGCCCAGCGCTCCCGGTCCGGGCGATTCCATTCGGCCGCGGGCGAACACCACCTGCACCGGGGGGCAGCTGGCCGCGGCGGCGCTCGGGATGCCGGACGACGGCACCGCGGCGGGCAATACCAGCCCGCCCACGGTCAGGACCACGGCGAGGACAGCAGCAACACAGCTACGAACGGGCGAGGGGCGGCGCACAGCATGATGGTAAAGCGGTCCCGCCCCGGCCGCTGGACTTACGTTTTGTGAACACTCCTGATCGCCACCACGACCACCGCGCCGGCGCTGTCGCCGGAAACGATAGGTTCATCTGATGAGTCACGTCGATGCGAGCGCACCCGAGCGCTTGTTTGCGTTGGCCGAGCAGGTGCGGGGTTTCCTGCCCGCCGACGAGGGCCGCGCGCTCTACGACGCCGCCCTGCGATATCTCGGCAACGGCGTCGGCGTCGAGATCGGCACGTACTGCGGCAAATCCACCCTGTTGCTGGGTGCGGCGGCCCAGCAGACGGGCGGCGTGCTGTACACGATCGACCACCACCACGGCTCCGAAGAGCACCAGCCCGGTTGGGAGTACCACGACGCCTCACTCGTCGACGAGGTCACGGGGCTGTTCGACACGCTGCCGACATTCCGCCGCACGCTCGATGCCGCGGGGCTTGCCGACCACGTCGTCGCCGTCGTGGGCAAGTCGCCGGTCGTGGCCGCCGGCTGGCGGTCGCCGCTGCAGTTCTTGTTCATCGACGGCGGCCACAGCGAGGCCGCCGCCAACCAAGATTTCGATGGTTGGGCGACGTGGGTGGCCGTCGGCGGTGGACTGGCCATCCACGACGTGTTCCCCGACCCAAAGGATGGCGGCCGGCCACCGTATTACATCTACTGTCGCGCAATCGATTCCGGTCAGTTCCGCGAGGTTTCGGCCACCGGGTCGCTGCGGGTGCTCGAACGCGTCAGCGGGCGGCCGGGCGAAGCGATCTAGAGTCGACCGTCACCGACCCGGGCCGGCGCCGACGCATTCGCAGTCGAAGTCCGTCTGCAAGCCCATCGGCAGTCGGTGGCCGCGGAAGATTCCGGCGCCCGCCGTGGTGTCCGAGAGCGCGTCCGCGGCCAGGATCATCGCCGCGCCCGTCCACGTGGTGCGCTCCTCGGGCCACCGCTTGCCGTCCGCGAAAACCAGCCCCGTCCAGTAGGAGCCGTCTTGTTCGCGCAGATGCTGCATCGCGCCGAACTGCCGGTGCGCCGCCGACCGCTGGCCGATGGCATCGAGCGCCATGACCAATTCGCATGTCTCGGCGCCGGTAACCCAGGGTCTGTCGACCACGCACCGAATGCCGAGGCCGCCGACCACGAAGTCGTCCCACCGCTGCTTGATCCGCGCGGCCGCCTGCGGCCCCCGCAAGGCGCTACCGAGGATGGGGTAGTACCAGTCCATCGAGTAGCGGTCTTTTTCGGTGAACACCTCCGGGTGAGCGGCGATCGCGTGACCGAGGCGGCCCAGGGCCAGTTCCCACTCCGGCTGCGGCTCGCCGACCAGGGCGGCGAGCGCCAGGGCGCACCGGATGCTGTGGAAAACGCTCGCGCAGCCGGTCAACAACGCTTCCTGCAGGGGACCGGCTTCGCTTCGGGCCCAACAGATCTCGCCATAGCCGACCTGCAGATCGATGACGAAGTCAATGGCCTTCTGCACGACCGGCCACATCTGAGTGGCAAAGCGCTGGTCGCCCGTGACCAGCACGTGGTGCCAGACACCGGTAGCGATGTAGGCGCAGAAGTTGCTGTCGCTGTTGGCGTCCTCGACGACCCCCGCGCGCAGCTGGATGGGCCAGGAGCCGTCGGCGCGCTGCGTGCGGCGGCTCCATTCGAACGCGGCGCGCGCCGGTTCCAGCAACCCGGCGGCGGTGAGCGCCATCGCACACTCGACGTGATCCCACGGATCGGTGTGACCGCCCTCAGACCAGGGGATGGCTCCCGAGGGCTCTTGGAGGGCTGCGATTGACGCCGCGGTTTGACGGCACTGCTCGGGACTGAGGACGCCCCGGACCGATGGGGGATTAGACCGATGCAACTGCACATCCCACGGTCGCTGGGCTTTCGGCCGCCGGCTGTTTGACGAAGTACATCGCCACGCTCTTGCCGACCAGGGGATTGAGTAGCGATTCCGCCAGCTGCGTGATCTTCGGCCGCTGCATCAGGTCCCACACCAGGAGTTTGTGGTACGCGGACACGGCGCGGTGGTCGGTGTTTGACACGCCCACAGCGCATTTCAGCCACCAGAAGGGGGAGTGCAGCGCGTGGGCGTGGTGGGCGTGCGTCAATTGCATGCCACCGTCGACGATTTTGTCGCGTAGTTCGCTGGCCCGGTAGATGCGGACGTGGCCGCCCTCATTGCTGTGGTATTCGTCGGACAGCAGCCAACACACCCGCTCCGGCAGCCAGCGCGGCACACTGACCGCCAGGGTGCCGCCGACTTTGAGCACCCTGATCAGTTCGGCGATGGCGGCGTCGTCGCGCGGAATGTGCTCGAGGATCTCCGATGCGATCACGCAGTCGAACGTCTCGTCGGCGTACGGCAATTTCAGCGCATCACCGAGCACCGCCTTCGCCGACGCCCCGGCGGGCGCCTCGCAGGCTTCCGCCATCGCGCGCAGAATGGTGTCGACCGAACGCAATTCGTCCGCGTCGCGGTCGAACGCGACCACGTCCGCGCCGCGCCGATACGCCTCGAAGGCGTGCCGGCCGGCCCCGCACCCGACGTCGATGACCTTGGTCGCGGGCCCGACCCGCAGCCGGTCGAAATCGACGGTCAGCATGGCGCTTCGCCTTCAGCCGCGGCCGTGTTGCGTGCGATCGCCCGCTCGTACACCCGGACGGTTTGAGCGGCCACCGCCTCCCAGCTGAACACGTCGACCGCACGGGTTCGTCCCGCCTTACCCAGACTCCGCCGCTTCTCCGGCGAGTCCAGCAGGTCACCGAGCGCGCGGGTGAGCGCGTCGACGTCGGCCGGTGGCACCAGTTCGGCGCACGCACCGTCGGCGCCGAGGACTTCAGGCAGGGCGCCCACCCGGCTGGCCACGATCGGCGTGCCGCTGGACATGGCCTCCACCGCGGGCAGCGAAAACCCTTCGTAGAGCGAGGGAATGCAGGCGACTTCGGCCGACGCGAACAGCGCGGCAAGCTCGGCGTCGGAAAGCCCACTGGTGATGTGGACGATGTCGGAGATGCCGAGCTCGGCGATGAGTTTATGGGTCGGGCCGTTGGGTTCGACCTTCGCAACCAGCCGCAGCTCGAGATCCCTGATCGTGCGCAGCCGCGCGACCGCCTGCAGTAGGGTGCGCACACCCTTGAGCGGGGTATCCGCGCTGGCGATGGCGATGACCCGCCCGGGATGCCGGGGCTGCGACCCCGGCTTGAACAGTTCGGTGTTCACACCCAGCGGCACCACGTGCAGCTGCTCCGGCGAGACCCCGAAGTCGCTGACGATGTCCGCCGCCGACGACGACGAAACGGTCAGCAGGTCCGGGATCTGGCGCGCCACCTGCTGCTGCATCCCCAGGAACCCATACCATCGCTGCACCAACGGTTTTCGCCACCAACGCGCCGCGGCCAGATCGAGCACCCGGTCACGGGTGATGGGATGGTGCACCGTCGCCACCACCGGCAGTCCCGCGCCGGCGATCCTGAGCAGCCCGGTGCCCAGGCTCTGGTTGTCGTGCACGACGTCGAAATCGGCCGCCCGGCCAGCCAGTAACCGCGCGGCGCGCATGGTGAATGTCCGCGGTTCGGGGAACCCCGCGGTCCACGTGGTGAGCAGTTCCAACAGGTCGATCGAGTCGCGAATCTCGCTGGGCCGCGGCACGCGGAACGGGTCGGGTTCGCGGTAGAGATCCAGGCTCGGCACTTTGGTCAGCCGCACCCGCGGGTCGAGCAGGTCGGGATAAGGCTGACCGGAGAACACCTCGACGTCATGACCGAGTTCCACCAGACCGTGGCTGAGATGGCGCACGTAGACGCCCTGTCCGCCGCAATGGGTTTTACTACGGTAGGACAGCAGGGCAATTCGCATACTCAACTCTTCTTTGCTGGTGAATGACCGCGGAACAACGCCGAACCCATCGCGGTCAACGGACTCCCGAGCTCCGTGACAGCAAACTGGACATGTGTCCAGACTATAGTTCGATTACCTAATCGAGCGCAACGAGCTCGCACGTCACCGGCTGCCGCGTAATCGCTCTGACGGAAATCCGGCACGCAAAAGATCATGCCACCCGGCCCCGAAGGGGATTGACCCGTTCGCCCCGCCTCCCGCGCACACAGCCCGATGCGCACTACCGAGCCATGGACTGTACGACCGCTTCAGGGGAGCCGCGCCGCCCGCTTCACGGCGTCCTAGCCCCGTTTTCGAGCCGTTTGTTAGCATCACGCCCGTGCAGGATTCGGCCGCACCGGGCGAATGCGGCGCGCGACGATCGGTATCGCGGCGCGACGTATTCAAGTTCGCCGCCGCACCGGTGCTGCTCGGTCTGAGCGCGGCGGCCGCGCCCCTCAACGACCGGAAGGCCTTCGCCGCCGACATGCGGCTGATCGATTTCGCCGAGCGCAGGATTTCGCCGGACGAGATCAAGTCGGCGGGCTATGACGGCGTGGTGAACTACGTGTCGGAGTCGCGGCCGGGAGCCAATTTCGAGGCAAAACCGCTCACCCGCGGGTACGCCGACGCGCTGCGCGGGGCGGGCCTGCACATCGTCAGCAACTTTCAGTACGGCAAACCCGGCTGGCCGGACCCGTCGGATTACACCCGCGGCTTCGACGGCGGTGTGGCGGATGCCCAGACGGCCCAACGGTTGCACGGCGCGGCCGGGGGCCCGGGGTCTGCCCCGATCTTCTTCAGCGTCGACGACGACATCGACGAGAACACCTGGAACAGCGTTGCCGTCCAATGGTTTCGGGGGATCAACTCCGCATTGGGCGTGGGCCGCACCGGCATCTACGGGCATGCCAACGCGTGCGGCTGGGCGATCCGGGACGGCGTCATCGGAAACTCGACGACCGCGGGCCGCAGCTGGGCGTGGCAGACGAAATCGTGGTCGCACGGCTCGCGGGAACCCGCAGCGGTGCTGTATCAGGCCGTGGTGAACAGCCCGTCGAACCCGAGTCCGCTCCTCGGCGGCATCAACGTCGACATCGACGACGTGCTCGCGCCGGACTTCGGCCAGTGGGATCTCGCGCGCTGAGCGAGCCGCTGACGACGCACGACGCCCCGCGAGCCGAAAACCCGCGGGGCGTCGCGTCGTATCCGTGCGTTACTTGAGGTCGAACCGGTCGGCGTTCATGACCTTGACCCAGGCGGCGACGAAGTCCTCGACGAACTTGCCCTCGTTGTCGTCCTGGGCATAGACCTCGGAAAGGGCACGCAACACCGAGTTCGACCCGAACACCAGGTCGTTCGCGGTGGCCGTCCACTTCAGCTGGCCCGACTTGCGGTCGACCACCTCGTAGACGTTCTCCGCCGACTCCGACGTCTTCCACGCGTTGTCCATGTCGACCAGGTTGACGAAGAAGTCGTTCGTCAGGACGCCGGGCCGGTCGGTGAACACGCCGTGCTTGCTCCCGCCGTGGTTGGCATTGAGCGCGCGCAGGCCACCGACGAGCACGGTCATCTCCGGACCGGTCACCCCCAGCAGGTAGGCCCGCTCGTGCAGCAACTGCTCCAGCGGCGCCTTCTCGCCGGCGCGGATGTAGTTGCGGAACCCGTCGGCCCGCGGTTCGAGCACCGCGAACGACTCCACATCGGTGTTCTCCTGCGAGGCGTCGGCGCGCCCGGGCGCGAAGTGCACCGAGATCTCGTAGCCGGCGTCCTTGGCCGCATTCTCGACCGCCGCGGATCCGGCCAGCACGATCAGGTCGGCCAGCGAGATCTTCTTGCCGCCCGACGCGGACGCGTTGAAGTCCTGCTGGATCTTCTCCAGCACGGGCAGGACCTTGTCCAGCTCGGAGGGCTCGTTGACCTCCCAGCTGCGCTGCGGCTCCAGGCGCAGCCGCGCCCCGTTGGCGCCGCCCCGCTTGTCGGTGCGCCGGAAGCTGGACGCCGCGGACCAGGCGGTCTTGACCAGCTGCGGAACCGACAGGCCCGAGTCGAGCACCTTTTGCTTCAGCGCCGCGACGTCCTTGTCGTCGACCAGCTCGTGGTCGACCGGCGGGACCGGGTCCTGCCACAGCTGCGGCTCGGCAACCCACGGCCCGAGGTAGCGGCTGACCGGTCCCATGTCGCGGTGCAGCAGCTTGTACCAGGCCTTGGCGAACGCATCGGCGAGCTCCTCGGGGTGGTCCAGCCAGCGCCGGGTGATGTCGCGATAGATCGGGGACTCGCGCATCGAGATGTCGGTGACCAGCATCGTCGGCGCGCGGCCCGGGCCGCCGAACGGATCGGGGATGGTGCCCGCGCCGGCGCCGTCCTTGGCGACGAACTGCCAGGCATCGCCGGGGCTCTTGGTGAGCTCCCATTCGTAGCCGTAGAGGGTCTCCAGGAAGGTGTTGTCCCACTTGGTCGGGGTGGGCGTCCAGACGACCTCCAGGCCGCTGGTGATGGCGTCCTTGCCGACGCCGGTGCCATACGAGCTCTTCCAGCCCAGCCCCTGCTGTTCGATCGGGGCGGCCTCGGGCTCGGGGCCGACCAGATCGCCGCTGCCGGCGCCGTGGGTCTTGCCGAAGCTGTGCCCACCGACGATCAATGCGGCGGTCTCCTCGTCGTTCATCGCCATCCGGCCGAACGTTTCGCGGATGTCGATCGCGGCGGCGACGGGATCCGGCTTACCCTCGGGGCCCTCGGGATTCACATAGATCAGGCCCATCGTGGTGGCCCCGTAAGGCTGGGCGAGGTCCCGCTTGCCCGAGTAGCGCTTGTCGGTGCCCAACCAGGTGTCCTCTTCGCCCCAGAGAACCTCCTCGGGCTCCCAGACGTCCTCACGGCCGAAGCCGAAGCCGAAGGTCTTGAATCCCATCGACTCCAGGGCGCAGTTGCCGGCGAAGATGATCAGGTCGGCCCAGGAGATCTTGTTGCCGTACTTCTTCTTGACCGGCCACAGCAACCGGCGGGCCTTGTCCAGGCTCACGTTGTCCGGCCAGCTGTTCAGCGGGGCGAACCGCTGCATGCCCTGGCCGCCGCCGCCGCGCCCGTCGTGAATGCGGTAGGTGCCCGCGGCGTGCCAGCTCATCCGGATGAACAGGCCTCCGTAGTGCCCGTAGTCTGCGGGCCACCAATCCTGGGAGTTGGTCATCACCGAGATCACGTCCGCCTTGAGCGCTTCGACGTCGAGCTTGGCGAACTCCGCGGCGTAGTCGAAGTCGTCGCCGAGCGGGTTGGCCTGCGCGGAGTGCGGGTGCAGCGTCGACACGTCGATCTGGTCGGGCCACCAATCCCGGTTCGTCAGCGGCGCATTCGATTTCGGCTTGGGGGAGGCGATTGCGGGGTTTTCGCTCTCGCTGGTGCTGGCCGTCTTGCTGTCCTCGTGGGGCGGCCGGCCTTGGGAGATATCGCTGGACACAGCATTCCTTTCTTAGGGGTGATTGGGCTGCGAGCTAGGAACCTGCGGTCGAACAGTCGGGGCACACGCCCCAATAGATGACCTCGGCCTCGTCGAGGACGAAGCCGTCGAGAATTTCGTTCTCGTCTGACGGGGTGAGGCAAGGGGCGGCACCCACCGCGCAGTCGATGTCGGCGATCACGCCACAGGATCGGCACACGACATGGTGGTGGTTGTCGCCGACCCGCGACTCGTAACGGGCGACCGATCCGGAGGGCTGGATCCGGCGGACCAAACCCACCGTGCTCAGCGCGTTGAGGACGTCGTATACGGCCTGGCGGGAGACCTCGGGCAGGCCGACGCGCACCGCCGAGAAGATGGTCTCGGTGTCGGCGTGGGGGTGGGCGTCCACCGCCTCCAATACCGCGACCCGGGGGCGGGTCACTCGCAGATCGGCCATCCGCAGTCGTTCCGCGTAATCGGCCGTCGATGACACCGCACCAATATGACGCACTTATCTGGAACGAGTCAAGAGTTTACTGTGAAGTGGAGCACAACTATGGATGACGAATGGGCTCCGTCACGCCACACTCATGTCGGCTTCAGGGCGCTGCCTTTGCGCCAGTCGTCCCAGCTGATCGTCCAGTCGCCGTTCTGCGCCAGCGTCAACGGCGGGCCGCCGCTGTTGCGAACCTCGACCACATCGCCGGGCACCGAGAAGTCGTAGAACCACTTCGCGTTGTCGGCGTTGAGGTTCAGGCATCCGTGCGACGTGTCCTGATGCCCCTGAGCCCACACCGTGGCGTCGAGCTCATGCAGGTAAATGCCGTCGGTGCTGATCCGGGTGGCGTAGTTGATGGTTTCGCGGTAACCCAGGCGCGAGTTCTTGGGCAGACCGAATGTCGAGGAGTCCATGACGACGGGGTTGCCCTTGTCGAGGACGGTGTAGACACCCGGCGGCGTCCACAGCGAGATGCTCTTTCCGCCGACGTTTTCGGTGCCGCCCATACCCATCGAGGTGGGCATGGTCCGCATCAACGCGCCGTTGTTGAAGACGCTGACTTGTTTGGTGGCATCGTCGGCGATGGACACGTGCGCGTCGCCGATCCGGAACGACACCTTGGTATCGTCTTGCCCGAATAGGCCGTTGCCCAGGGCGATTCCGTAGATCTTGGCCTCGGCCGTGACGGCCGTTCCCGGCGCGTAGTAGTGCTCGGCCCGCCAGTGCGCGGTTTGGCCGTCGACCCAGAACCACGAGCCCTGCACCTTGGGGTCGGTGGTCACGGCCAGCTGCCGTTCGGCGGCGGCCCGGTCGGCGATCTGCTCGTCGAAGTGGGCGACGACCACCGTCCCGACGCCGTACGTCCCGCCCTCTTTGAGCGCAGCCTCCGACGTGGTGGTGAACGAAACCTTCGTCTGGTTGGACGGTTTGAGCGTCGAAAAGGACGAAACCTGGTTCGACGCAAGGCCATTGGGGCCTCGGCTGTTGACCGTCAACGTGTAGGTGCGGCCATAGCCCAGCGGGACCGTGGGCTTCCACACGGTGTTGTCGGGCGTCATCACACCCTGCACCTGCTTGCCGCTCTCGTTGACCATGCTGACGTCGGTGAGCGTCCCCGACTCGGCCTTGACCATCACGGGTGCGAGTGGATCGACGTTGCGCGCATCCGGGCCGGGTGTGATGGTGACTTGTGCCGGTCCTGCGGTTTTCGGCGACGCGTTGCGATGACCGCAAGCCGCAATCACGACGACGCCCGCCACGGCCACGATCACCAGCGCGGCGATCAGCAACCGGCGCGGCCTGCGATCCCAGAGGATCCGGCGGGCGGGCCGATCACTGTTCGTGGGCATCATTGAGCTGTCGGATCCTTGCGTTCTGCTGGTTGCCGGGTTGAAGGCAGCGCCCAGCGGGAAGATGTTGCCCATCAGGTGCCACGGTCGTGCGATTTTTAAACCGGCGCGTGCGGGCGCGGGGATCATGGGGGTCATGGCCGACGACGAACTCGACCGTCTTTATTGGGCGCCGCCGAAGGATTTCGTCGCGGAGCGCACCAAATTGACGGCCGCGGCCAAGCGCCGCGGGGACGAGGCCGCCGCGAAGCGGATCGCCGCGGCCAACAAACCGACCACCGCGGCGTGGGTCGTCAACCGACTCGCACTGCGGCACACCGACTCCGCACAGCGCTTGGGGGGCCTGGGGGACCGGCTGCGCGCCGCGCACGCCGCGATGGACGGCCAACGTATCCGCGACTTGTCCGCCGAGCAACATCGGCTGATCGACGAACTCACGCGGGCAGCACTGCAAGCGGCCGACGTCAGCAACCCGTCCTCCGCCGTGCGCGACGACATCACCAGCACGCTGCAAGCCGCCATCGCCGAACGCGAGGTGAGGGAGCGGCTCGGCCGGCTGGCCCGGCCCGAGCGGTGGTCGGGTTTCGGTGAGTTCGGCGCGGCGGCGCCGGTGGCGGCGACCGCGCGGACAGGAAAGGCGAAGGAGCCGGCGACGCCTCCGCGGCCCGCGAAGCGGCCCGCGCGCGACGCGGCCAGGGGGCGGCGGCTGGAAGAACTGACCGCAGCGGTGACCGCCGCCGAGCACCGGAAGGCCGATGCCGACGCCAGGCTGTCGGAGCGTCGGGCCGAACGGGACGCGTCCCGGCAGCGACGTGAGCAGGCCGTCGCGGCTCTGCGCACGGCCGAACGCGACCTCGAGCGCGCCGAACAAGGCTACGAGCGGGCCAAGGAAGCCAGTCGTGCCGCGGGGGAATCGGTGAAAGCGGCGAGAGCACGGTTGAAGCGGGCGTGACGAGGGCGGCCGGCCCGCGGCGGGGTTTCCCTTGTTCTCGCGAGGGTATTAGCCCACCCGTGACGTCTTTATGGTTGGACAACCGAGCCGAACAGCCTTGGGCCGCAAGCGAGCTTGACAAGGGCCGCCGTTCCGCGGATGTCATCGTCGTCGGCGCCGGCATCACCGGGCTGATGACGGCGGTATTACTGGCCCGCGCGGGCAAGGATGTGCTGGTGCTCGAGGCGCGCACGGTGGGGGCCTGTGCGACGGGAAACACCACCGCAAAGATCAGCCTGCTGCAGGGCACCCACCTGTCGAAGATCCTGCCCAGGCATGGCACGGAACTGGCGCGTGCGTACGTGGAGGGCAACCGCGAGGGCCAGGACTGGGTGGTCAACTACTGCCAATCGCATGACATCGCGGTCCAGCGTGAGGACGCCTACACCTATGCCCAGTCGGCCAAGGGGGTGCCGTCCGCCCGCCTGGAGCTGACGGCGTGCCAGGCGGTTGGGCTGCCCGCGGTCTGGGACGACGACGCGGGGGTCCCGTTCCCGTATCACGGCGGGGTGCGCCTGCCCGACCAGGCGCAATTCGATCCCATGCCGTTCCTGGACGCGCTGGCCGGCGAGCTGCTCGGCCGCGGTGGCCGGCTGGTCGAGCACACGCGGGTCCGGCGGGTGTCAAGCCGCGGGGACCGGGTTCGGGTGCACGTCAACGACGCGGTCCGCCGCGACGCGGAACTCGAAGCCGGCCAGCTGGTTCTCGCGACCGGTATCCCGATCCTGGATCGCGGCGGATATTTCGCGCGCGTGAAGCCGAGCCGGTCCTACTGCTTGGCGTTCAAGGTGCCGGGCAACATCACCCGGCCGATGATGATCTCCACCGATTCGCCGACGCGCTCGGTGCGGTATGCGCCCGTCGCGGACGGGGAGCGGCTGATCGTCGGCGGAGCCGGCCACACCGTAGGCCGCAAGAAGAGCCCCTCGAAAGCCCTCGAGGAACTGGCGTCGTGGGCCCGCCAACACTACCCGGGCGCCGAACAGACACATTACTGGTCGGCGCAGGACTACACCCCCATCGACCAGTTGCCCTACGTCGGACCCATCCTGCCGAATACCCAAACCATCTTCGTGGCAACGGGTTTCAACAAGTGGGGCATGACCAACGGGGCCGCCGCGGCGTTGGCCCTGTCGAGCCGCATCCTGGGCGGACGGATGGACTGGGCCAAAGCCTTCGCCAGCTGGAGCCCGCACGAGCTGACCGGGCTGCCCACCGCCATGCAGTTCAATGCCGAGGTGGGATTCGATCTGGCCAAGGGCTGGATCACCCCCCTGCTGCGCACCGGCCGGCGGAACCCCGGCCCCGACGAGGGCGGCGTGGTGAGCGGGCCGCCGTGGCATCTGGAGGCGCATTGCCGTGTCGATGGCACGGAGCATGTCGTTTCCCCGGTGTGCCCGCACCTCGGCGGGATCGTGAACTGGAACGACGCCGACAAGGCGTGGGAGTGCCCCCTGCACGGGTCGCGGTTCGCGCCGGACGGCACCCTGCTGGAGGGGCCGGCGACCCGCGACCTCACCGCCGCGAGCTGAGCGGCATCACACCTGACGCCACGACGGCTGGGTGGCGTCCATCAGCTGCATGTCGACGGGTCCCATGCCGAAAACGGCGATCACTGCGGGGTCGGGTCGGTCGGCCGGAACGCCATCGTAGTGCGGAGTGCGGGCAACCCGCTTGACGTAACCGCCCGGCCCGACCGGGACAGCGTCCTTGGGTTCAAAACCGTTGCCGCTGTTGACAAACCACGTGCCGGACACCACGACCTGAATCCGGTCGGTCGCATAGGTGTGTGGCGCGCTGAACCAACCCGGATTCCACCTCATCATGACCAGATAGGGTCCCGGCCGGTCGAAGTCGCCGTACAACACGGCCATTTCCCCGCTGCGCGGGGGCAGATTGCCCCAGGGCCGGAAACCAATGTCCTGGTAGGGGAGGACGAACGTCTCGGCGGGGTCGGGGCCGGTCTTCGGCGGCGGCGACAACTGGATGTCTCCCACACCGTCCGCCTTGTCACCGGCCGCCAGCGCCGCCAATAACAGGGGCGTTGCCAGCAGCAACGATCGCCGGTTCGGTTCCATATCACTCATGGGTGCAACGATATTCGACTTTGTTCAGGTCGACTTCTCGTAGACCAGCCAGCGCAACTCGATCGGCGAGCGCTCGCGGTCGACGTCGAACACATCGAGCCCGTTGGCCCATCCCTCGAACCAGCCCGTGGGCGGCCAGCCGCCCTCGGGCAGGTGGGCCTTCTCGTATTCGTAGGCGGAATCGTCGGCAACCAATTCGAAATCAAGACCGTCCGCCGCACCCGCCATCTGGTCGCGGGTGTAGATCATGGTGTTGCACTGCTGGCCGAGTTCCATCGCGACGTTGTCCGGAACATATCCCTCGCACGGCAAGAAGGCGTTGAACACCAGACGCCCGCCGGGCGCCAGACAAGCGGCGGCGAGTTCGAACATGCCCCGCAACTCATGGGTCGTCCGGAAGTCGGGCACCACCTCGGAGAGCACCATCAGCTGGTATTCCTCGTGGACGCTTTCCATCGCGGTGAAGACATCGCTCTGAATCACCCGCACTGCCAGCGCTTCGCGCTCCGCCTCCGATTGCATGACATCGGCAAGCTTCGACGCCATTTCGACCGCGTCCACCGGGTGGCCGCGACGGGCGAGGGCCAAAGCGTTGCGCCCGGTTCCCGCACCCACGTCCAGCACGCGGTAGGTCGTCGGATCAGGTGC
>NZ_LZJG01000501.1:0-684 GCF_001667785.1 Mycobacterium sp. E3247
GAAGTCGAACAGCGAGCTGATCGGTCCGAAGATCAGCATGAACCGGCGGATGAACGCGACGTTCCAGTGCGACGGCGCGTGCAGCTGCTCGGCGTCGACCCTGTCGGTGGGGATCGCCAGCTGCGAGGAGTCGTATAACAGGTTGTTCAGCAGGATCTGGCTGGGCAGCATCGGCAGGAACGGCAGCAGGGCCGATGCGGCCGCGGCGCTGAACATGTTCCCGAAGTTGCTCGACGTGCCCATCAGCACGTACTTGATGGTGTTGGCGAATATGCGCCGGCCCTCGGCGACGCCGGTGGCCAACACACCGAGGTCCTTCTCCAGCAGCACCACGTCGGCGGCGTCCTTGGCCACGTCGGTGGCGCTGTCCACCGAGATCCCGACGTCGGCGGCATGCAGAGCCAGCGCGTCGTTGACTCCATCGCCGAGGAACCCCACCGATCGGCCGGTGCGCCGCGCCGCGGTGATGAGCCGCGCCTTCTGCTCCGGCGAGATGCGGGCGAAGATGGTGTAATTCTGTGCGGCGTGCTCGAATTCTTCGTCGCCGAATTGTTCCATCTCCGCGCCGGTGATGGTTCCCTTTGAGGCCAAACCCAAGTCGGCGCACACCTTTTCGGCCACCCGCGCGTTGTCACCGGTAGCGATCTTCACCTCGATGCCCAGATCCGCGAGCTGGGTTAGGGA
>NZ_LZJG01000502.1:0-749 GCF_001667785.1 Mycobacterium sp. E3247
AGCGCGTAGACGGCCTCGATGATGCCGTTGCGGTCGGCCCGGTGCGCGAGCTCGCCCCGGCGGTAGGCATCGTCGACGACGCCCTCGATGATCCCGCGAAACACCTGGAATTCGGCCGCGAGCCGCGAATCGCGGGTGACGGCGCCCTCGGCGCGGATCACCCACTCGAAGGCGGCCAGATCGGGATACTCGCGCATGAGCCGGCCCGATTCGTCGAGCACCGCCTCGATCCGGTCGACGGCGGTCCCCGGGCGCGCGGCGGCCGCGCGCAGCCGCGGCAACGCGACGTCGGTCCGCGCCGCTATCGCGGCGTTGATCAGCTCCGCCTTGTTCGGAAAGTAGTTGTAGAGGCTGGCGCTGGTGACGTTCGCGGCCCGGGCGATCTCGCGAATCGTGGTGCGCGAATAGCCATTCTCGGCCACACATCGCATCGCGGCGGTGATGATGCGGGCCCGGGTCTGCTCACCGTCGGCACCCACCGGCCGACCCAATTGCGGCGGCGTGACGCTCATGCGGCGGGAAGCCCGCCGCAGCTCCGTCCATCACGCACTACGCACCTCCGCGGCGAAGCCGGAACTAATCGATCACTCGATTATATTCGACCGTGTCGGGGACCGGGAGCCGGCGGACGGGACGCGCGAGTGAGGACAGCATGGTGACGCGGGCGCAACGGGGACGTCCGGTCGGCGCCAGCGGCGAGGAGACGCGGCAGCGGATCGTCGTTGCCACCATGCGCTGCGTGGCCGAAT
>NZ_LZJG01000503.1:0-1469 GCF_001667785.1 Mycobacterium sp. E3247
GACGTGCTGCAGGGATTCCGCAACAGCACAACGCTATCCAACAAGTACGGCGTTTCGCTCGACCCGGCGTCGCGCGGTCCGCACGCGTCGAAAACGATGTCGTTTCTGGCGATGGACGATCCCGCGCACCTGCGGCTGCGGACCCTGGTGTCGAAGGGGTTCACCCCGAGGCGGATTCGCGAACTCGAGCCCCGCGTCACCGAGATCGCCACCCAGCACCTGGACACCATGCTGGAAAACGCCAAGGGCGGCACCGTCGACTACGTCGACGAGTTCGCGGGGAAGCTGCCCATGGACGTCATCAGCGAGTTGATGGGCGTCCCCGAGCCGGACCGCGCCCAGGTCCGGGCCTGGGCCGACGGGGTGATGCACCGCGCCGACGGTGTCACCGACGTGCCACCGGAGGCTGTCGAGGCCTCCATCAACCTGATCGTCTATTACCAGGGAATGGTGGCCGAACGGCGCAAGCAGTTGACCGACGATCTGACCTCGGCCCTGCTGGAGGCCGAGATCGACGGCGACCGGCTCACCGACGAGGAAGTCCTCGGGTTCATGTTCCTGATGGTGATCGCCGGTAACGAGACCACCACCAAACTGCTTGCCAATGCCGCCTTTTGGGGTCACAAGAATCCGGACCAACTGGCCCCGGTCTACGCCGACCTGTCGCGGGTGCCGCTGTGGGTCGAGGAGACCCTGCGCTACGACACGTCGAGCCAGATCCTGGCGCGCACCGTGTCCGGTGAGCTCACCCTGTATGACATCACGATTCCCGAGGGCGACGTCCTGCTGCTGTTGCCCGGTTCGGGCCATCGCGACGAGCGGGTGTTCGACAACCCCGACGACTATCTGATCGGGCGCGAGATCGGGCCCAAGCTCTTGAGTTTCGGTAGTGGCGCGCACTTCTGCCTGGGCGCGCATCTGGCGCGGATGGAAGCCCGGGTCGCGCTGAACGAGTTGTTCAAGCGAATCCGCGGATATGAGGTGGACGAGGCCAACGCCGTCCGCGTCCACTCCAGCAATGTCCGCGGATTCGCTCACCTACCCATGACCGTGGAGGTCCGCTGAATGCCCCGCTTTGACCCCCTGCCCGCACGCCGGCCGGCCATCGTGGCGGGTGCCTCCTCCGGCATCGGAGAGGCCACCGCCATCGAGCTCGCGGCGCACGGCTTCCCGGTGGCCCTCGGCGCCCGCCGGGTGGAGAAGCTCAACGACATCGTCGGCAAGATCAACGCCGAGGGCGGCGAAGCGGTCGGATTCCACCTGGACGTCACCGACCCCAACTCGGTGAAAGCCTTTGTCGCGCAGTCCGTCGACGCGCTCGGCGACATCGAGATCCTGGTCGCCGGCGCGGGCGACACCTACTTCGGCAAACTCGCCGAGATCACCACCGACGAGTTCGAGTCGCAGCTGCAGATCCACCTCGTCGGCGCCAACCGGCTGGCCGCCGCGGTGCTGCCCGGCATGCTCGA
>NZ_LZJG01000504.1:0-27817 GCF_001667785.1 Mycobacterium sp. E3247
CCCGACCGCGAGCACTTCGGCCGGATCTTCTACAACCAGGCGACCATGAGCGCCAAGGAAATCCCGCAGGTGGCCGCCGTCCTCGGTTCGTGCACGGCTGGTGGCGCGTATGTGCCGGCCATGAGCGACGAGGCCGTCATCGTCCGCGAACAGGGCACCATCTTCCTCGGCGGGCCGCCCCTGGTGAAGGCGGCGACCGGTGAGATCGTCTCGGCCGAGGACCTCGGCGGCGGCGACCTGCACTCGCGGGTCTCCGGTGTCACCGACCACCTCGCCGACGACGACGAGCACGCGCTGCGCATCGTGCGCGCGATGGCGGCCACCTTCGGCCCGCGCGAGCCCAGCCAATGGGACGTCCGTCCCGCGGTCGAGCCCAAGCATGCGCAGACCGATCTCTACGACGTGGTGCCGCCGGACCCCCGAGTGCCCTACGACGTGCACGAGGTGATCGTCCGGCTGGTCGACGGTGGTGAGTTCAGCGAGTTCAAGACCAATTACGGCAAGACGCTGGTGACCGCCTTCGCCCGCATCCACGGCCATCCCGTCGGCATCATCGCCAACAACGGCGTCCTGTTCAGCGAATCCGCCTTGAAAGGCGCGCATTTCATCGAGCTCTGCGACAAACGCAAGATCCCGCTGCTGTTCCTGCAGAACATCGCCGGGTTCATGGTCGGTCGCGACTACGAAGCGGGCGGCATCGCCAAGCACGGCGCCAAGATGGTGACCGCGGTGGCGTGCGCCCGGGTGCCCAAGCTGACCGTCGTGATCGGCGGATCCTATGGGGCGGGCAACTATTCGATGTGCGGGCGGGCGTACTCGCCGCGCTTCCTGTGGATGTGGCCCAACGCCCGGATCTCGGTGATGGGCGGCGAGCAGGCCGCGTCGGTGCTGGCCACGGTGCGCGGCGAACAGCTCGCCGCGTCCGGCAAACCCTGGCCGCCCGACGATGAGGAGGCCTTCAAGGCGCCGATCCGCGCCCAATACGAGGACCAGGGCAACCCGTACTATTCCACCGCGCGCCTGTGGGACGACGGCATCATCGATCCGGCCGACACCAGAACGGTTGTCGGGCTGGCCCTTTCGATATGTGCCCATGCCCCGCTGGAGCCGGTCTCCTACGGCGTCTTCCGGATGTGATGGCCATGTTCGAGACCGTATTGGTGGCCAACCGCGGCGAGATCGCGGTCCGGGTGATGGGGACCCTGCGCCGGCTGGGCATCCGCTCGGTCGCGGTGTACAGCGACCCCGACGCCAACGCCCGCCACGTCCTGGAGGCCGACACGGCCGTGCGCCTGGGGCCCGCCGCGGCGCGCGAGAGCTACCTAGACATCGGCAAGGTGCTGGACGCGGCGGCGCGCACAGGAGCGCAGGCGATCCACCCGGGCTACGGGTTCCTCTCGGAGAACGCGGAATTCGCCGCCGCCTGCGAGCGTGCCGGTGTGGTGTTCCTGGGCCCGCCGCCGCAAGCGATACAGGTGATGGGCGACAAGATCACCGCCAAGAATGCGGTCGCCGCGTTCGACGTGCCGGTGGTTCCCGGGGTGGCCAAGCCCGGACTCAGCGACGACGAGCTCGTCGCGGCCGCCGAAGAGGTCGGCTACCCGGTGTTGATCAAGCCGTCGGCGGGCGGCGGCGGCAAAGGCATGCGCCTGGTGGACGACCCGAGCCGGCTGCGCGAGGCCTTGGTGGGCGCTCGCCGGGAGGCCGCCTCGTCGTTCGGCGACGACACCCTGTTCCTCGAGCGGTTCATGTTGCGGCCCAGGCACATCGAGGTGCAGGTGCTCGCCGACACCCACGGCAACGTGGTGCATCTCGGCGAGCGGGAGTGCAGCCTGCAGCGGCGCCACCAGAAGGTGATCGAGGAGGCGCCCTCGCCCTTGCTCGACCCACAGACCCGCGCCCGCATCGGGGCGGCCGCCTGCAACACCGCTCGCAGCGTCGACTACGTCGGCGCGGGCACGGTGGAGTTCATCGTCTCCGCCGACCGGCCGGACGAGTTCTTCTTCATGGAGATGAACACTCGGCTGCAGGTGGAACACCCGGTCACCGAGGCGATTACCGGTTTGGACCTGGTCGAGTGGCAGCTACGGGTGGCCGCCGGCGAGAAGCTGAGCTTCGCGCAGGACGACATCGAATTGCACGGCCACGCCATCGAGGCCCGGGTGTACGCCGAGGATCCCGCACGCGGCTTCCTGCCCACCGGCGGCCGGGTGCTGCGGGTGGTCGAACCTTCCGGGGCCGGGGTCCGCGTCGACTCGTCGCTGCTGGCGGGCACGCTGGTCGGCAGCGACTACGACCCGATGCTGAGCAAGGTCATCGCCCACGGGGAGGACCGCGACGAGGCGCTGGCGAAACTCGACGGGGCACTGGCACACACGGCGATCCTCGGGGTGCAGACCAACATCGAATTCCTCAGGTTCCTGCTGGCCGACGAGCGCGTCCGCGCCGGCGACCTGGACACTGCGCTGCTGGACGAGCGGGTGGCGGACTTCGCACCGCTGCCGGCCCCCGACGACGTGCTCGCCGCCGGGGGCCTCTACCGCCAGTGGGCGCTGGACCGTCGGGCCGCGGGCAACCCCTGGGCGGTGCCCACCGGATGGCGGGTCGGTGGGGCGCCGGCGCCCGTCCGCACCGAGATGCAGACCCCGCTGCGCAGCGCCACCGTCTCGGTATGGGGCACACCGGACGCCGCCCGGGTGCAGGTGGGCTCGGGCGAGATCCGTTCGGCCGGCGTACGGGTCGACGGTTCCCGCATGGACCTCACGCTGGACGGCGTGCGCCGCGAATACCGGTGGGCGGAGGCCGACCGGCACCTGTGGATCGCCGACGAGCGGGGGGCCTGGCACCTGCGCGAGGCCGAAGAGCACAAGATTCACCGCGCCGCAGGCGGGCAGCAGGCCGAGATCCTCAGCCCCATGCCCGGCAGCGTCATCGCGGTCCAGGTCCCCTCGGGCACCGAGGTATCCGAGGGTGACGTGGTGGTGGTCGTGGAGGCGATGAAGATGGAACATTCGCTGTCCGCACCGGTTTCGGGACGGGTGGAGGTCTTGGTGTCCGTCGGCGATCAGGTCACCGTCGACCAAGTGCTGGCCCGGCTGGTCCCCGAAGAGCCCGACACAGCAGCCGATTCGAGTAAGGACGAGACATGACGACATCCATCACGACGGGAACGCTATCCAAGGAATACGAGGATCTTCGCGACACCGTGGCCGAGTTCGCGCGCACCGTGGTCGCGCCGGTTTCGGCCAAACACGATGAAGAGCACAGCTTCCCGTACGAAGTGGTGGCCAAGATGGGCGAGATGGGGCTGTTCGGCCTGCCGTTCCCCGAGGAATACGGCGGCATGGGCGGCGACTACTTCGCGCTGGCGCTGGTGCTCGAGGAACTCGGCAAGGTCGACCAGTCGGTGGCCATCACGCTGGAGGCCGGCGTCGGCCTTGGCGCGATGCCGATCTACCGGTTCGGCACCGAAGAACAGAAGCAGAAGTGGCTGCCGGAACTGACGGCCGGCCGGGCGCTGGCCGGCTTCGGGCTCACCGAGCCGGGCGCCGGCTCCGACGCGGGCGCCACCCGGACCACGGCCCGCCTCGACAACGGCGAGTGGGTGATCAACGGCAGCAAGCAGTTCATCACCAACTCCGGCACCGACATCACCAAGCTGGTGACAGTCACCGCGGTCACGGGAACGGTCGGTGACGGCAAGAAGGAGATCTCGACCATCATCGTGCCCAACGGCACACCGGGATTCACCGTCGAGCCGGTCTACAGCAAGGTCGGCTGGAATGCGTCCGATACCCACCCGCTGAGCTTCGCCGACGCCCGCGTCCCCGAGGAGAACCTGCTAGGCGCCCGCGGCACCGGCTACGCCAACTTTCTGTCCATCCTCGACGAGGGCCGCATCGCGATCGCCGCGCTGGCCACCGGCGCCGCCCAGGGCTGCGTCGACGAGAGCGTCAAGTATGCCAAGGAGCGGCAGTCCTTTGGCCAGCCGATCGGCTCGTATCAGGCCATCAGCTTCAAGATCGCCCGGATGGAAGCGCGTGCTCACGTCGCGCGCACCGCGTACTACGATGCCGCAGCGAAGATGTTGGCGAGCAAGCCATTCAAGAAGGAGGCGGCGATCGCGAAGATGATCTCGTCGGAGGCGGCCATGGACAACGCGCGCGACGCCACCCAGATCCACGGCGGGTACGGGTTCATGAACGAATACCCGGTGGCGCGGCATTACCGCGACAGCAAGATCCTCGAGATCGGCGAGGGGACCACCGAAGTGCAGCTGATGCTGATCGCTCGGTCGCTGGGGCTGTCATGACGCGCGCCGTCGACGATGCAGAGCGTAGCGATGAGGAGGAGCGGCGCTCATGACGGAAGGCAAGTCGATCATGCAGCGGGGCCTGTGGTTCGAGGAATTCGAGATCGGCACGACCTACCTGCACCGGCCGGGCCGCACCATCACCGAGGCCGACAACGTCTTGTTCACCACGCTGACGATGAACACCCAGTCGCTGCACCTGGACGCGGCGTGGGCCGCCGAGCAGCCGGGCTTTCGGGGCGAGCGGTTGGTGAACTCGATGTTCACCCTGTCCACGCTGGTCGGGCTGTCCGTCTCGCAGCTGACGCTGGGCACCATCGTCGCCAACCTGGGCTTCTCCGAGGTGTCGTTCCCCAAGCCCGTCTTCCACGGCGACACCCTGTACGCGGAGACGGTGTGCACCGGCAAGCGCGAGTCCAAGAGCCGGCCCGGCGAAGGGATCGTCACCCTCGAGCACACCGGTCGCAACCAGCACGGCGATGTCATTGCGCGCGCGGTGCGGACCACGCTGGTCCAGAAGCGCCCCAGCGACCAGGAGGCCACGTGAACCTGCAGTCCGCCGGCCCGGGCTGGCTGTTCTGCCCTGCCGACCGTCCCGAGCGGTTCGTCAAGGCCGCCGCCGCGGCCGACGTGGTGATCCTCGACCTCGAGGACGGGGTGGCCGAAGCGGACAAGCCTGCCGCGCGCAAGGCGCTGCGGGAGACCCCGCTGGACCCCGAGCGCACCGTGGTGCGCATCAACGCGGCCGGCACCGACGAGTACGCCCGCGACCTGGACGCCCTGGCCGCGACGCCCTACACGACGGTGATGCTGTCCAAGACCGAGTCGGCCGCGCAGGTGTCCGCGCTGGCACCGCGCGACGTCATCGCGCTGATCGAGACGCCCCGCGGGGCGGTGTTCAGCACCGAGATCGCCGCTGCCGACGGCACCGTCGCGATGATGTGGGGCGCCGAGGACCTGGTCGCCGCGCTCGGGGGCAGCTCCAGCCGGCTGGCCGACGGCGCCTACCGCGACGTTGCCCGCCATGTGCGGTCGACGGTCCTGCTGGCGGCGTCCACCTTCGGCCGGATCGCCCTCGACGCGGTGCATTTGGACATCCGAGACCTCGACGGCTTGCGGGCGGAAGCCTACGACGCCGTCGCGGTGGGCTTCCACGGGACGGTCTGCATTCACCCGACCCAGATTCCGGTCGTGCGCGACGCCTATCGCCCCAGCGAGGACAAAGTCGACTGGGCGCGAAGGGTATTGGCGGCCGCGCGGACCGAGCGTGGCGTTTTCGCCTTCGAGGGCCAGATGGTGGACTCGCCGGTGCTCAAGCACGCCGAGATGCTGGTGCGCAGGGCGGGGCAGTCCGGCGCCGGTTGAAGCTTCGCGAAAGCGATATCGCCGGCGATATCAAAATCGAAAGTCGTCTAATGGTTGGAGGCTCCGGCCGGCCCCGCCCAAACCCCCGGTGGTCGCGACACGGTCGCGATCGCCGCGGTCTCTTCTCATCCGAGCGCATAATGGTGAGTACGCCAGTGTCGCGGCGAGCGGAGCCTTTCGTGTAGCTGGCGATCGACTTCGGCTCGCGGCGGGTCCCGGTTGAGCTTTTGCTGTGACCCCTGCGGCACCGAAGTAGGGAGACGGTATGGCAAAGGCCCCTCAACCACCGATGACCGTCGACCTCGATCCGGTGCAACTTGTCGCTCCCGACGGCACACCGACGCCCGAACTCCGCTACGGCCGCGACCTTCCCGTGGAGACACTGTCCTGGCTCTACGAGATGATGGTGGTCACCCGAGAGCTGGACACCGAGTTCGTCAACCTCAAGCGCCAGGGGGAGTTGGCGTTGTTCGCGTCCTGCCGCGGTCAGGAAGCCGCCCAGGTGGGCGCGGCGGCCTGTTTGCGCAAGACGGACTGGTTGTTTCCGCAATACCGGGAGCTCGGCGTGTACCTGGTGCGCGGCATCCCGCCCGGGCACGTGGGCGCGGTATGGCGCGGAACCTGGCACGGCGGACTGGAATTCACCAAGAAATGCTGCGCCCCGACCTCGATCCCGATCGGCACGCAGACGCTGCACGCCGTCGGCGCGGCGATGGCCGCGCAGCGGCTCGGCGAGGACTCGGTGGCGGTGGCCTTCCTCGGTGACGGTGCCACCAGCGTGGGGGACGTGCACGAGGCACTGAACTTCGCGGCCGTGTTCGCCACGCCGTGCGTGTTCTTCGTGCAGAACAACCAGTGGGCGATCTCGGTGCCGATCCACAAACAGACCAAGGCACCGTCCATCGCGCACAAGGCAATCGGCTACGGCATGCCGGGAATCCGGGTGGACGGCAACGACGTGCTGGCCTGCTACGCGGTGATGGCCGAGGCCGCCGCCCGCGCCCGGGCCGGCGGCGGACCGACCCTGATCGAGGCGGTCACCTACCGGCTCGGCCCGCACACCACGTCGGATGATCCCAGCCGTTACCGGACCCAGGAGGAGGTGGACCGCTGGGCGGCGCTCGACCCGATCCCGCGCTACCGCGCCTACCTGCAGGGGCAGGGGCTGTGGTCGAACCGCTTGGAGGAGCGGGTCGCTGCCCGCTCGAAGCGGATGCGCACCGAGCTGCGCGACGCGGTGTTCGGGGCACCCGACTTCGACATCGACGAGGTGTTCACCAGCGTGTACGCCGAAATGACGCCCGGGTTGGAGGCGCAACGCCAAGCGCTGCGGGCCGAACTGGGGAGGATCGAATGACCCAGCTCGCCGATCGGCCCGCCGGTCCCGCCGAAACCCTCACCACGGCAACGCAGAACGCGGCACTGGGTGCGCAGTCGACGACCATGGTGCAAGCGCTCAACCGGAGCCTGCATGACGCGATGGCCGCCGACGACCGGGTGCTGGTGTTCGGTGAGGACGTCTCGGTCGAGGGTGGGGTGTTCCGGGTAACCGAGGGGCTGGCCGAAAAATTCGGTGACACACGCTGTTTCGACACGCCGCTGGCCGAGTCCGCCATCATCGGCATCGCGGTGGGTCTGGCGTTGCGCGGCTTCGTCCCGGTACCGGAGATTCAATTCGACGGGTTTTGCTACCCGGCTTTCGATCAGGTGGTCAGCCATCTGGCGAAGTACCGCACCCGCACCCGCGGCGAGGTCGACATGCCGGTAACGGTGCGGATCCCGTCCTTCGGTGGAATCGGTGCCGCCGAACATCATTCGGACTCCACCGAGTCGTATTGGGCCCATACCGCCGGCCTCAAGGTGGTGGTTCCGTCCACTCCGGCCGACGCCTACTGGCTGCTTCGCCACGCGATCGCCTGCCCGGACCCGGTGATGTACCTCGAGCCGAAGCGGCGCTATCAGGTCCGCGGCACGGTCGACACCGACCGTCCCGAACCGCCGATCGGGCGGGCGACGGTACGCCGCCCCGGCTCGGATGTGACGGTCGTGACCTACGGCAGCCTGGTCGGCACCGCGGTCGGTGCGGCGGAAGAGGCGCAACGCCAACGTGGTTGGAGCATCGAGGTCATCGACCTGCGATCACTGGTCCCGTTGGACTTCGACACCGTGGCCGCGTCGATTCATCGGACCGGGCGTTGTGTGGTGATGCACGAGGGGCCGCGCAGCCTGGGATATGGTGCCGGGTTGGCCGCCCGGATTCAAGAGGAGCTGTTCTACGAGTTGGAGGCGCCGGTGTTGCGCGCCTGCGGATTCGACACCCCTTACCCGCCGGCACGGCTGGAGCGACTGTGGCTGCCCGGCCCCGACCGGCTGCTGGACTGCGTCGAGCGTGCGTTGGGGCTGCCATGAACGCCGCCGAGCGGGTGAAGTCATTCCGCGTCCCCGACCTCGGCGAGGGACTGCAGGAAGTGACCGTGACGCACTGGAACGTCGCCGCGGGCGACGACGTCGAACTCAACCAGGTGCTGTGCACGGTGGAGACGGCCAAGGCGGAGGTGGAGCTGCCCAGCCCGTACGCGGGTCGGATCGTCGAAACGCGCGGCGGCGAAGGCGATGTGCTGCCTGTGGGGGAGGTGCTGGTCCGCATCGATACGGCACCGCTGAACGGCGACGAGCCTGCGGCCGCCGGGACCGTCCCCACGCTCGTCGGTTATGGCGCGGACGCCGGCATCGACACCAGCCGGCGAACCCGCCGCCCGCTCGCCGCCCCTCCGGTGCGCAAATTGGCCAAGGAATTGATGGTCGACCTGCGCTCGCTGCCACGCGATCCCGACAGCATCATCACCCGCGCCGACGTGTTGGCGGCCGCGGACCAGAACGGTGCCGACGTCCGACCGGTCCGTGGCGTGCAGGCGCGGATGGCCGAGAAGATGGCGTTGTCGCACCGCGAGATCCCGGCCGCCAAAGTCAGCGTCGAGGTCGACTGCACCGAATTGATGCGGCTATCGGATCGGGTGTCGACGGACGAGAAGATCACGCCGTTCGTCCTGACGATGCGGCTACTACTCATTGCGCTGTGCCACAACCAGATTCTCAACGCGACATGGGTCGACTCGGCCGAAGGTCCGGCGGTTCGCGTCGAGCGACGTGTGCACCTCGGATTCGGAGTGGCCACCCCGCGTGGGCTGCTGGTCCCGGTAATCGCCGACGCGCACACCAAGACCACCCGCGAACTGGCAAGACGGGCAACCGAATTGGTCACCGGCGCGCGGGAGGGCACGTTGACCCCGGCCGAATTGCGCGGCTCCACCTTCACCGTGTCGAACTTCGGGGCGCTGGGTGCCGACGACGGCGTGCCGGTGATCAACCACCCGGAAGCGGCGATCCTGGGGATGGGTGCGATCAAACCGCGCCCGGTGGCCGTGGGTGATCAGGTCGTGGTGCGCCCGACCATGACGCTCACCTGCGTGTTCGACCACCGCGTCGCCGACGGCGCCCAGGCGGCCCGGTTCGTCACCGAGCTGAGGGATCTGGTCGAATCACCGATGACCGCATTGCTCGACCTGTAGCCCGTGGTGCGGCGGTATCGGATACCGGAACAGGCCGCACTCGTACTACCGGCGCTGCGCGGCGGCCAATCGCTGGGCAAACTCCGGAGACTGGATGGAGTAGGCCTGCGGCCCGAGTTCGGTGCGCATGGCGAACACGTGTTGTTCGTGATCCAGCGATCCCGGGCTGACGGTGGCGCGCATGGTGGCCTTCGTCGCCAGGACGACCTCGCGCGGGGCGGCCGCGGGCCCCGCCGCCAGCTCCAGCGCCGCGGCGACGGGATCGTCGGCGACGGCCAGCGCCAAGCCGTGGTGGGCGGCGGCTTCGGCGTCGAAACGCATGCCGAAAAGCAGTGCCGCGCGCGCGACCTGGGGGCCCACCGCCCGCTGCAGCATCCACGTCGCGCCGCCGCCGGGGTGCAGCCCCAGCTTCTGGAATCGGGCGTCGAACAACGCCGCGGGCCCGGCGATGCGAACGTCGGCCGCCAATGCGAGATTCAGGCCCGCGCCGACGGCCGCGCCGTTGACCGCGGCGATGGTGGGCAGCCGGCAACTGCTGACGGCCATGAAGCCGTCGTAGAGCTGCTGCAGCCCGGTCTCGGCTTTGTCACCGCCGGCCGCGCTGAGCGCGCTCAGGTCCGCGCCGGCGCAGAAGGCCTTGCCGGCGCCGGTGACCACCACGGCGTGCACGTCCGGATCGGCCTCCGCCCGCTCGACGGCCGCGCGCAGGCGGGCCGACATCTCGGCGGTGACCGCGTTGCGCCGGTCGGGGTCGTTGACGGTGATGAGCGCGACGCGATTGTCGACGGTGAACAAGACGAGGTCTGACTGGGCCATCGGGTACCTCCGTGGCTTGGAGTTGGCGCGTCTTGGCGACGCACGATTACGGTGCCGCGGCTGCGACTCGGGGCAGGGTAAGGGTACTGCGGGCGTCCCGGTGGGTTTCGCCAAGTCGGCCGGCGTATGGGTGTGGTTCCACGCGGTCATGAACAGCCGATTAATCGGCTTCGCGTGGCGTCCCTCCGGGATTGCTTAGGTCCAACAACGCGAACGCCATTGAGGTGGCGTCGAAATTCGGCAAAGAATGGTCGTGCACTCTCGAATGCGTTTGCGCTTTCCTCGTGTCGGCCTCGATCGCATGCGCGCGCGATCGGACGGCAGCTGATTACCAGGATGTATTTAAAGAGGCGACGTTGTCCCCGACCTCGGGTTTCGCCAACTTCTTCGCCAGTTCATCGAGCGCCGCCTGGCGCCGTCGCACCGCGCACGCCCGTTGATCCGGCTGCGCGCCGGACATGACCGTCTTTGGCACCGCGTCATTTCGCAATCTGGTGTTCGCGTAGTGGATTGCGGCATCGATCATTTCGATGTAGCGCTCCGCATCGTCGAGGGCGCACGTCCCCTCGATGCGCTGGACCTCATCCCAGCAGGGATAAGAGGAGTACCTGGCATCGAGCCGTTGCTGCGATACCTGTAGACCGAAGTAGCTTCGCCAGTCCCGGCTCAGCCAGCCCCGTGTCTTGACCTCGACTTTGATCCTGTTTCCCAGGCCGGCTACGAACTTTGGTTCTCCAACTCGTACCACCGGTTGCCAGTCGTCCGACGTCATCATCGACCACCCCTCGAATAGAGACGCCTACGTCATAATCCCCCCGCTGGCGTCATCTGCTCGCACGACACGCCAATTGTGGTTCCCGAACCGTCTAATAGGCAAACTCTGGGCGACAAGCGGCGGTGAAGCCGTTGTTAAAAACCATTTCCGCCGGGTGTCATGGATGCGACGGGCGCGGGCGGGTATTGCAGGCCCAGGCCAGATGGGCGACGCTGGGGCGGGTCGATACGTTGCGGGGCAATCGAGGGGAAGCGCGATGGCGAAGGTTCTTTTCGTGGTGACGGGCGCAAGCTACTGGACGCTTCAGGACGGGACGAGACATCCGACCGGCTACTGGGCCGAGGAGTTCGCGGCGCCGTACCGCACACTCACGGATGCGGGTCACCAGGTCGTGGTGGCCACGCCGAAAGGCGTTGTCCCGCATGTGGATGTGATGAGCTTGCGTCCGTCGATGGCCGGCAGTGAAGAGATTGCTGCGGAACTCGAGGAGATCCTGCGGTCCGCCGAGGAATTACGGCACCCGATCGCATTGGCCAACGCCCGCCTCGAGGACTACGACGCCGTCTATTACCCCGGTGGTCACGGCCCGATGGAGGACCTCTGGCAGGACGCCGATTCAGGCCGGTTGCTGACCGCAGCGCTGGCCTCCGGCAAGCCCCTGGCCATCGTCTGCCACGCGCCGGTCGCGATGATGGCGACTCGGCGCAACGGCAATTCCCCGTTCGCCGGCTACAAGGTCACGGCTTTCACCAACGACGAGGAGGACGCCGTCGGGCTGCGGGCGAAGGCGCGGTGGACCGCCGAGGACGAACTGGTGAAGATGGGCGTCGACTTCTCCCGGGGCGAGGCCTGGAAGCCCTACACGGTGAAGGACCGCAACCTGTTCACCGGCCAGAATCCGGCCTCCGCGGGCCCTTTGGCGAAGGAGTTCATGAAGGAACTGCCTTAAGCGAAGGGCCGCAACATGTTTCGGTTGCGCCGGGCAATGCCCGGGCGTACGTTTCGGCAATGACCGTCAGATTCCGCCCGTCGCCGACAACGCCGGCGCGACTCCCGTGCACGGACCCACACCATGCCGCCATTCCGGCCAAGTACCGCGCGCTTATCGCGATGGCCGCCGGCGCGGCCTGCGCGCGTCCGGGCGGGGCCGAGGCGGCGGCCGGCGATGCGCGCGCGGCGGGTGCCTCGGCGGCCGAGATCGCCGAAGCGGTCAGGCTCGGCCGCTCCGTTGGGGCCGCCACCATGCGCAGAAGGCACGCGCTGCCGGTGGCGGTCGCGGATTGCCGGGCGTGCACGGTGCTATGGATGGTGGCGCTCATCCTGGGCGCCCTCTTGCTGGCGCACGGGGCGCCGCCCAGCCGCGCCGACGTGTGCGGTGACGGCGCTGCCATCCCGGCTAGTGGCTGCCCCGACCCCGGCAACCCTGTAGCGGGCCCGCCGGCCCCGGGCCTTGGCAAGCCGCCGTGGCTCGGGGCCATCGAGCAGCGCGACCCGCAATTCGGCGATTCCTACCTGGCGATGCGTGAGCGGATCCTGAGGGATGGCGCTATTCCGGCCAAATACAAGCTCCTCATGGCGATGGTGACCGACGCGATCGCCGCACATCCGGACGGCGTCAAGACGCTTGCCGGGAACGCGCGCGCCGCGGGCGCCTCGGAGCCCGAAGTGACCGAGGCGGTCGAGGTCGGATATCTCTTCGGTGGCACCGCGGCCCTGGTCATGGGCGCCAACGCGTTCGGTGGCTGATCGCCGTGCATGAGCGCGGGACGCGCCCGTTGTTGGCGCAGAGACGGAAGATGACGCCGACGCCGCGGCACTCTGCACTTTCGCCCGGCGGTGCGCCGGGCCAGACTTGTGGAATGAAGACACCTGAGCTCACCGCCCACACGCCGACCGCGTCGCCCCCGCCCCTCCGACGCCAGCGCCGGCAGCAGGCGCCGACGTCAGCGCGGGTGGCGTGAGCGTGCCCGCCGGCGGGTCCGGCCCGGCGCAGCGCGGGCCGCTGAAAGGCCTCTCGGACGTACGCGCGTTCTTCCACACCAACAAGGTGCCGCTGTACTTCATCTCGCCGACCCCGTTCAACCTGCTGGGCGTCGACCGCTGGATACGAAACTTCTTCTACCTCACCTACTTCGACTCTTTCGAGGGCACACACTCGCGCGTATTCGTGCCGCGGCGCCGCGACCGCCGCGATTTCGACTCGATGGACGAGGTGTGCAGCCACCTCTTGTCCGACCCCGAGACGCTCGAGTTCATCGCCGGTAAAGGCCCCGGCGGCAAGTGCTGCTTTGTGATGATGAACGAGGAAATCCAGGCGCTCGCGCGGTCCGCGGGCCTCGAGGTCATGCATCCGCCGATCGAGCTGCGCAACCGCCTGGGCTCCAAGATCGTCATGACGCGCCTGGCCGACGAGGCCGGGGTGCCCAGTGTGCCCAACACGATCGGGCGGGCCGGCTCCTACGACGAACTGCTGGCGCTCGCACAAGACGCCGGCTTGGGAGACGACCTCGTCATCTCGATCGCATATGGCAATGCCGGCAGCGGGACGTTCTTTGTGCACGGTCAGCGCGACTGGGACGAGCACGCCGGTGACCTGGTCGGGCAGGACCTCAAGGTCATGAAGCGCATCCGCAATGTCGAGGTGTGCCTCGAGGGTGCCGTGACGCGCCACGGCACCGTGGTCGGCCCCGCGATGACGAGTCTCGTCGGGTATTCGGAGCTGACTCCTAGCCGGGGCAGCTGGTGTGGCAATGACATCTGGCACGAGGTGCTGCCGCCCGCCCAGACCCACGCCGCGCGAGAAATGGTGACAAAGCTGGGCGACGTCATGCGCCGCGAGGGCTACCTCGGCTACTTCGAGGTGGACCTGCTGCACGACCTCGACTCCGACGAGCTCTACCTCGGCGAGGTGAATCCGCGGCTGAGTGGCGCGAGTCCGATGACGAACCTGACCACCGAGGCCTACGCCGACATGCCGCTGTTCCTCTTTCACCTGCTCGAGTACATGGACGTGGACTACGAGCTCGACATCGACGAGATCAACTCGCGCTGGGAGCGCGGCTACGGCGAGGACGAGGTCTGGGGCCAGGTGATACTCACCGAGACCTCGCCGGATATCGAGATCTTCACCGCGACGCCACGAACCGGGGTATGGCGCATCGACGACGACGGCCGGGTCTCCTTCTCGCGGACCGCCAACGACTGGGCCACGCTGCTCGACGGCTCCGAGGCCTTTTACATGCGGGTCGCGGCGCCCGGCGACTTGCGTTCGGAGGGCGCCCAACTCGGCGTGCTCGTCACCCGCGCACATCTGCAGACGGACGACTATCAGCTCAGCGAGCGCTGCCAGCGCTGGGTCAAGGGCATGAAGGCGAAGTTCACCTCAACGCCCCTGACGCCCGCCGCGCCGATCGTCTCGCGGCTCGTCGCGCGCGCGTGAGCGTCCCGGCGGGAATCTCACTGGACAACTGGCTGTCGCCCCCGTATTCGCGGTGGTCGTTCCAGCACGTCGAAGACATGGTGCCGACGGCGATCATCTCGCGCGGGACGGGGCCGGCCGCGGTGCTGCCCACGGCCCCTGCGCCGGTGGCCGAGATCCGGTTGACCAGCACTGACGGCGCGGCCAGCACCGTGGGCGCAGTGATGGCCGCCACCGTTACCGACGGCTGGGCCGTCGCCCACCGCGGGTCGCTGGTGGCCGAGGAGTACCTCGACCACCTCAGGGCGGACAGCCGACATCTGCTGTTCTCGGTGAGCAAGTCGATGGTGGCGGCCGTCGTCGGCGCGCTGCACGGCTCCGGCGCCATCGAGCTCGACGCACCGGTCACGAAATACGTTCCCGCCCTGGCGAATTGCGGGTACGCCGGTGCGACGGTGCGCCACCTGCTGGACATGAGGTCGGGCATCAAGTTCTCCGAGAACTACGCCGACCCGGCCGCAGAGATACACCGCCTCGACCGCGCGATGGGCTGGGCGCCCCGGCGTTCTGCGGACGATCCCGCCACGGTGCACGACTTCCTGCTGACGCTGAGGCAGAAGTCGCCACACGGCGGCCCGTTCGAATACCGCTCGTGTGAGACCGACGTATTGGGGTGGATCTGCGAGGTCGCCGGCGGCCAGCGGATGACCGACCTGATGTCCGAACTGCTGTGGAGCCGCATCGGCGCCCAAAGCGACGCCACCATCGGTGTCGATCCCGTCGGCACCGGATTTTTTGACGGCGGCATCAGCGCCTGCCTGATCGACATGATCCGGTTCGGGTCGCTGTTTTTGCGCGACGGCGTGTCGCTGACCGGCCGGCGGGTGGTGCCGGCTGCGTGGATCGCCGACACCCTCGACGGCGGCCCCGATTCACGCGAGGCCTTCGCCGCCAGCCCCGACCACGACACCGATCTGCCCGGCGGCATGTACCGCAACCAGATGTGGTTTCCGTACCCGGGCAACGACGTCGTGTTGTGCCTGGGCATGTGCGGGCAGATGATCTACGTCAACCGTCCGGCTGAGCTGGTCGCCGCCAAGGTGTCCGCCCAGCCGCACTCCCACGAGCCGCACATGCTGGACACGCTGCGTGCCTTCGATGCGGTGGCACGCGAGCTGGCCGGAATCGCGCGTTAGTGCCTGCAGGCCGCGTCAGGTGTGGGCGACCCAGCCCGCCTCGGTGTAGGGAGCGGGTTGCGAGGGATCGTTGATCGTGATGTACAGGTCGCCCGCCCTCGGCATCGCGAAGCCGACGAATCCATGTGCGGACTGCCCGTCGTGCAGGCCGCCCGATTGCAGCGGGGGCATCTTGTCGAGCCGTTGGTAGTCCACCGCAAGCGTTGCCGGCTGGGGCGCATCGGCGGGATGGGTCAACGGCTGATTGCCGCCGCCGTATCCGGCGAAGAGGTAATTGCGGTCGAATTGGAAGAACCGGTGGGACGTCGCGGTGATAGTCACTTCCACCACGTTGCACCCTGAGCCGGACGTCGGATCCGCAAAATGAGAGGCGCACCCCGGCGGTAACCACGTTGCACTGTTGACAGTGATGTCGGCGGTCGCGCCGCCAGCCGCCCGCGCATGCACGGGCGCGCCCAACTGCCCGATAGGGAACGGTGGATTCTCGGGCGTGGGGTCAGCCGAAGCGACGGGACACGGGCATGCGGCGATCGCCGCGGCAACCGCGGGTGCGGCAATTCTAGATTCCGCGCGCACCCCACGAGGTTACCCGCATCACTGCCGCACCAAAAAGCATCTGACCAGTTGGCCGGGCCGCCCGTTCGTCTTCGGGGGCCGGCCCGAACGTTCAACTCCCTTTGGGGAAGTGTCAAGGTAACCGCACCACATCACGCCGTGGTCATTCGACGAGGTCATCCTCAGGAGGTCGCACACCGCCGTTGCTGAAGGCCGGCAGCAGCTGTGCGAAGGCCGGCAGGAGATCTGTCGGGTCTCCCTGCCAGGGCAGCGCGAACAGTTGCCGGATGCTGCGTCGGCCGCCGAAGGCGCGCAGCGCCTCGAAATCCGAGACGTCGAGGGCGACTTCGCCGCGCGCCGTATGCGACGCACCGAGCTGTACGGATCCGGTCGTGGGGGTGATCAACCGCAGCACCGGCAATCCCGCTTGCCGAATGAATTGGTCGCCCATGGTCGTCACGAACCCCAGTGCTACCTCGAACGTGAGATCGCCTGTGCGAGAGCCTGGTTCGCTCAAGGCGCCACGAATGTCGTGCTCGTGGGTGAGGGTGTCGAAGACCAGCTGGCATGCGGATGCTTGGGGGGCCAGAGCGAGCGTTGCCGTCACCGCCTCGATCATCTGCTCCCACAGGTCCAGTAACTCGTCGACGCTGTGTCCGTCGAGGCGGTCGATCTGCGCCTGAGTCCAGGAGTTCGCGCCCTTGGCCTTCGCGTTGAGTGAAACGACGTCCGCCGCAACGCCGGCCAGGTGAGCCACCGTCTGGCGGATCGTCCAGGCAGGACAAGCCGGCACCGCCAGGTCGGCGACCTCGGCACGGCCGCGTAGCAGCTCATCGACACGCCCGTAGACGAGGCGGTAGGCCGCCGCCGCGTCTGAATGCGGCAACAACCGGGGCGGTCGCGGATCGCGGTCGTCCTCGATTTCGCTGTCAGCCATGCTGTTGTCCTCGGTAAAGCAACGCGCCGGGCGACCGGTCGACATCGGTCGGCGCCCTACTCGCCCTGTTGCGGGTCCGCACGAACAGATGCCGAAGGTTTGCGGCGAGGACGTGGGGCAGCAGTGCGGGGTCGGTCAGCCGGGACGGCTGATCGACCAGGTGGGCGACGCGGAGTAGCCGTTCGGCCACCGCGATGTCGTAGCCGGCGGCGATCAACATCGCGTTGACCATCGCCGCGAGCGGCCTCTGGCGCAGCGAGCGCTTCCCGGCACGAGACGGGACCCGGTCGTTAGCTTGGTTGCGGGCCCACGTGGGACCGATATCGGCGGCAGCGGCGTCAAAGAACCGCTTGGCCAAATCCCGATCGCCACCCCGTAGACGCCCGCGCAGTGCCAGTGCTTGCAGCGCCGCCATCGTCATGCCTTGGCCATAGACGGGGTTCAGACTGCACAGCGCATCGCCCGTCACGGTCACCGAATCGTAGAACTCCGAAAGAACCCGCGCCGCAAGCAAGCCCGCGATGCCCGCGCCCAATACGACGGCGTGTTCACCGAGCCGACTCGCGCGTCGCTCCTGTTGATCCGCGCCAACGCACGGTTTCGTCGACCTCATGACGGACGACAGTACACCAAAAATAAGAAAAATAAGAGATATCTAAGATAACCGTAAGATGGAGGGTGCGCGGGAAGGGGCGGGGTAGACGCGGACTGTGCGATTCACGCTGACTTCGTCGTCGTCAGCGAGCTGTTCGGGAATGGACGCGTCAGATCCGTTCAGCGGTCAGTTGCCAGATCGGCAGCAGAAGTCGCCCCGCATCATCGACCTCAAGGTGACTGAGGTCCATCGCCGAAGAGTCCCTCTCGAGGAGGCTGCGGACCTTTTCCTTGGTAAAGGTGGTGGCGTAGCCGCGGCGCTGTAGCCGGTGGATCATCCAACCGTTGCTGAAAGATTCGCGCAGGTGGGCCTCGGTGCTCCGATAGGCCGGGATTTCCGCGGGAAGCATGTCCGAGAAGCACAGCAAATGCAGGCGTGCTCCGCGTTCGCAGATCCCGTGCAGCGCGGATATGTAGCTGCGCTGCGCCTCTGCGTCCAGACAGTGCAACAGCGCGCTATCCACAGCCGTGCGGAACGGGCCTTCGACGCCCTCCATCGTGGTCGCATCGGCCACGACGAACTCGACTTGCAAGCCGCGTTCGTGCGCCTTAGTCCGGTTGTCTTCGATCGCGCATGAGGACGCGTCGACCCCGGTGACCTGGTAGCCGCATTCGGCGAAGAACAGCGCGTTTTCCCCGAGGCCACACCCAGCGTCCAGCACGGGGCCGGTGATCTCGCCGGCCTGCGCGAGCTCGACGATGATCGGCTGCGGCGCCCCAATGTCCCACGGAATAACGTCGAGACTCGTGCCGACCTCGCCCGGCGATGTCTTTCCCTCCCGGTACAGCTCCTCGTAGTCGTGTGGCTGCAGAAGCTTCAGGTCTTGCTGTCCTGTCATGAGTGGGTCACCTTCCACGGAAGCTCTTTTTGACGTCTTCGCTGCCCCGCAAATCTAGGGGGCGGGACTGGAGCCTTCCTTGACTGGGAATGGATCCCCAGCTCGGTGCTGATCGGATGGGGTTACATGCGGCAGCGGCGACGTTTCGACCCGCCTCGGGCATCGGTAGCGCACGCCCGGTCCGCAAACAGATCATTCACGCTCGAGCGCCTGGCCGCTGGCGGCGATGAACAGCACTTAGACCCTCGCGGCGGAGCCGCGACGACACAACATCGGGGAAGTCGGTGTCAATCACGAGGCGGCGGGAAATCTACGCTGGGCTCAAGCTCCTCATCCATCACCGTCCGAGCGATGGGCTGCTTCCACCAGCTGTGCGCGCGACGGGGCGTGGCCCTCTTTGCGGTTCAGCGGACGATGATGACCGCCAGGAGACCGCCCAGTGCAATGGTCTGCAGAGCAGCTCGAAGCCAAATGACGCGGTCCCAGCGTCGCTGAAGCTCTTTGGTGTCTGCCGGGACGGTATGGCTAGCTGCGGCCGAGCGGAGCCTCTTGTTGATGGGCGCGCTGATGGATAGGTAGATGGCGAGCCAGGCCAGCAGTCCGATCAGGGCGGTCGCTGCCCCGACGCGGGCCGGGACGCCGTCGCTGATGGCGATGGCGAGTCCTGCAGCCAGGATCGATACCACCCCAGGTATAGGCAGGCGGCGGTCCCCATATTCGTGGACTCGGCCGATCAAGTCCGCGATGGAGGCATCGGCGGCGCCGCTTGCGGCCGGCCGCACGATGAGTGCGCAAAACAGGTCGGTGCCGTAGATGATTCCTAGGCTGAGCACGCCGACGACGGCGATAGCGATGGCAACGGCGTTCATGGTGGCGAGGTCGTTCCTTCCAGGAGGTCGGACGGGCTACGCCCGGGCTGTTTCGGGCCCGGGCAGGGCGCGGGTGAGGCAGTCGGTCAGTGCGTCCTCGAACAGCGCATGAAGTTCACTGGCATCGACATCGACACGGCCGACGACGAGGAGCGCAATCAGCCCGTGCGCGGTCGCCCACAGCTGCAATACGTGCTGCTCGGCACGGGTGTCACCGGCGGCGCTGAGCAGTTCGCTCATGATGTTGCCGATAGCCTGCCCTTCAGTCCAGGCGTCGGTGGCGGGCACCCGCACGCCGCCCAGGCCGTACATCAGCTGATAGAGGTCGGGGTGGGTCAGGGCGAAATCGAGGTAGGCATGGCCCGCACGCCGCACTCTTGCAGCCGCCGCGCTCGACGCGTCAGTGCTCGACATGCGGGTGGTGGAGCCGCTGTCAGAATCCGGCTCCGTCTGCTGACTCGCGGTGGCCATGGCCTCCCGGAGCCGGGCGAACGCTTCGCGCACCAGGGTACGGAGGATGTCGTCGCGGCCGGTGAAGTAGCGATAGGCAAAGTTCGCGGAGTACTCGATTTCGCCGGCGAGCCGACGCATGGTGACTGCGTCCCACCCGTCGCGGCGGGCCACATCCAGGGCCGCGGACAGGATCGTCGCCCGCGCGGCGGCTCGCTCCCGGTCTCTCCGTCGCTGGGCCGGTGTCAGCGTAGGTGGGGCCGGGGGAGGCGTGTCCTGTTCGCGAAGCGTCATTGTTCACCACCCTCCTCGGCGACGAAGCTGTCAATCGCGTCCGGATTGTGGCCGTTGACCGTCTTCGCGGAATGTTTCGTGGTGCTGGTGCTCATGACTCCACCCTCGTACTACTTACGGCTTACTCACACCGTAATAATTGTGTACTGTGTAACCTGTACAGTCAAGCAGGTCGGAGGCGCGGCCGCGTGTTCCGGCCGTGTGCTTCCACGATGCGCCCCGAACTGGAGGAGGCCCTTCCGGTCACAGACCGCCGTGCCCGCCGAATTGATGACGCTATCCGGCGCAACGGCAAGGCCGCGCCACCGTACCTGGCCCCGCGAGCGATCCTGATTGCGAATCGAGAGTGAAGGGACAATGTCCATGCATGTACTAGTAACTGGCGTCACGGGAACGATCGGCGGCGCGGTGGCCCGTGCTCTCACCCAACGCGGCCATACCGTCACCGGTACGGTCCGCGACGAAAGCATTCGCGCGGGGGTGCCAGATGGCGTCGAGGTGGTTGTGGCCGACCTTTTCGAGACCGATGGGTTGTCCCACCTCGCGCAGCGCATGGACGGCGCGGTGCACGCGGCCTCCAGCAATGATGAGCGGGCTGCTGAACTGGATCAGCGTGTGGTAGCTGCCCTGGTCGCAGCCTTCGCCGGCACCGACAAGCCGTTCGTCTACACCAGCGGCCTCTGGCTCCATGGCAACGTCGGATCGGCTCCGTTGACCGAGGACTCACCGCTCGCACCACCGATGGTCGTCGCTTGGCGGCCTGCGATAGAACAGATGTTGCTCGAGGCCGCCGGCCAGGGCCTGCGCACCATTCGGATCCGCCCCGGGCTGGTCTATGGCGGCAGGCGCGGCTACGTGCCCATGCTGTTGGCTCCGGAAGGGAGCGGTGAGGACAGGGTCGTTCGTCACTTTGGCGACGGCTCCAACCGGTGGGCCGTCGTGCACGCCGACGACCTCGGTGATCTCTACGCGTTGGCGGTCGAGTCAGCGCCGGCGGGGTCGGTCTATCTGGCTGCCAGCGACGAGTCGGTGCGCATGAAGGATGCGGCGAAAGTCATGGCCGATCGCCATTCCGCCCAGGTGCAGGCATGGGATCCGGCGGACGCTGAGCGGTATTGGAATGTGATGGTTGAAGCGCTCATGTTGGATCAAGTCGCTACTCACGCTCACGCCCGCGGCGAGCTGGGCTGGCAACCGCACCGGCCGGGCCTCCTAGAAGAGCTGGCCGCCGGATAGGCGATATCGACGGAGTTGGCGACGAGGGACGGTGGAGGAGGTAGACGCCGTCTCGAACCCTCGTCCTCACGCACGGATCGGGTGACGTGGTTCGCGAGGTTGCGGCTACGCCGATCAACGAAATAGCCGATCCGAGTGCTCCTCAGCAAGCGCCGAGGACGGGCGCGCCGTCCAGTTCGCTGGGCTGGCCGCGCAGCCTATGACGACTGTGAACCAAATAGTCGCGGCGTTGTTGCACGGTCCCTTGCCGTGCGGCCCATGACCACAGCGAACCTGATTCGCCAGGCGCCAATCCCGCTGTCGCCGAAGGACTTCCGCGAATCCGTGAACGGCGCCTAGGCGACGCGTTCACCACCCGGTCGGCATCTCGCCAAAGCGGCCTCACAGTCTAATAAACACATCGTTGCGCCGAGTTGAAATCCTTCGTTTCTGGCCTTCCTGGTAGCCCGACCAGTCCTAAGACCCCCCATAATGTTTACAACGTCCCTTTATGGTGACGTTGTAACCGAAATTTCCGGTGACATTGTCACCGAATCCGAGAGGGGGACATCCGGGTATGGAGCTGAGAGGGGGACATCCGGGTATGGAGCTCCGAATACTGGGATCGATAGAGCTCTGGACGGGCAGCTCATTGGCAAATATCGGCCCTGCGCGGCAACGCTCTATCCTCGGCGCCTTGCTGGTTGACGCTGGACGGCCGGTGCCACTGGAGTCCCTTGTCGACCGCGTATGGGGGGACCGACCGCCGGCAGAAGTCCGTAACGTCGTCTATACGTACGTTACCCGGTTGCGCCGCGCATTAGCTCAGGCCTCGGCGGCGCTGCCCGAGCCGATTAGCCTGGTCAGATCGCCGGCCGGCTATCTGGTTTCGACCGATCTCGGCGCCGTGGATCTCGTGCGGTTCCGTCGGCTGCTCAAGAGCTCGCAGCAGGAGGGGGTGGACGACCAGGAACGCAGCACGCTGCTCCAGCAGGCGCTGAAGATGTGGCGGGGTGACGCACTGGTCGGCATGCATAGCGAGTGGGCGGACGGGGTCCGGCAGACGCTGCGGCAGCTGCACAGCGAGGCGCTCTGCCAGTGGGCGGATGCCGAGATTCGGCTCGGGCGCCCGAGCGCCGTTCTCGCGGAGCTCCGGAATGCGATGCTGAACGACCCACTCTCCGAGCAGCTATGCGAACGCCTGGTGCTCGCGCTCTACATTGAGGGCCGCACAGTCGACGCCCTTGAGCGCTATGAGTCGATACGCCAGCTGATCGCCAAGGAACTCGGTACGGATCCGTCGCGGCGGCTGCAGCAGCTCTATCAAACGATCCTGCGTGGCGAAGCGGTCGATCCCACACCGGCGCCCGAGCGAAGCGGCGACCTGCGCAGTGCGGAGACGCACCAGGTCGTCGAGGTCTCCCGGCCGACCCTGGTTGTCCCGCAGATGCTTCCGCTCGACCTACCTGACTTCATCGGGCGGGCCGGGGAACTCGACGTGGCCGAGAGAGCCTTGACGCGGCCGACGGCCTCACAGCCCCCAGTCGTGCTGGTAGTGGGCGGGGGAGGTGTCGGCAAGACCGCGCTGGCCGTGCGCCTGGGGCATCGACACCGGTCCGCCTTCCCGGACGGGCAGCTGTATGCGGCGCTGCGCCGCAGCGGCGCGCATCCGGCAGACCCCTACGCGGTTCAGGGTCGGCTGCTGCGGGCCCTGGGGACGGATCACGATCGCATCCCGACCGACCCAGACGAGCGTTCCGAGGTCTACCAGCTGGCTCTGGCCGGGCGTCGGCTGCTGCTCATACTCGATGATGCCGTCGACGATGACCAGGTGCAGCCTCTGCTGCCGAGCAGCCGAGCCACCGCGGTACTGATCACCAGCAGAGGCTGGCTCAGCGCTCGGCCCGGCGCCTGCGTCATACAGCTGACGGCCCTGCCGCCCGGCGACAGTGTGCGGCTCCTGACCCACGTACTTGGCAAGGAGCGCGTCAACCGGGAGCCGGCCGCGGCCGCAGCGGTCGCCCGGTATTGTGGCGGGCTGCCGCTTGCGCTGCGCGCTGCGGCCGTGCGGCTCAACATCCGTCCCCACTGGTCGCTGCGTCGCTACGCGGAACGGCTCAGTGAGGAGGCCCGGCGCCTGGACGAGCTGGCCCACAGCTCACTGAGCGTGCGCGCCTGCTTCATGGCGTCGTACGAGACGCTGCCCGCCGATGCCCGCGAAGCGCTCCGCTGCCTGGCCGATCTGGCGGTGCCCGAGTTCGACGCAAATCTGGCATGCCAGTGGCTCGGCAAGGACTTCACCGCAGTCGAGGACACCTGCGAGAAACTGGTGGAGACCCATTTTCTGACGGTGGCCGAGTCCGCAGTAGCCCAGCACCACACCCGCTACCGCCTCGACGGTCTACAGCGCAGTTTCGCGCGCGGGCTCAGGGATGACCGTGCCGACGAGACCACGGAGGCGGTGCAGCTCCGTCTGGCGCGCTGACCTGCTATTACACCCCCGGTCAAGACGTGCTCCAGCCTTGCGCCCATCTCAGTGCCCCAGGGTTGACCCCGGCAGCACTTACCAATGCGATCGGCTGGCTGCGCCAGCGTCACACCGGGTCGCGGGAGGAGTACCTCATGACCAGTCGGACCGGCTCTGTCAGTCGCGAGACGCCGCGGGGTTGCCTAGCGATGTTCACCGGACAGGGCTCGCAGCGCCCCGGCATGGCAAGCCACCTGCTCGACACCTATCCCCCGGCCCAACAGCTGTTCGCCCATGCCGATGAGATCCTGGGCCTGCCGATGTCGCAGATCTGCGTGACAGGAAGTGCCGAGGAACTCGCCCGAACCGAGATCACCCAGCCGGCGATCGCCACGACTAGCCTCGCCATCTGGGATCTGCTGCGGGCAGCCGGCTACCGGCCCGCAGTAATCGCGGGCCACAGCCTCGGCGAGTATCCGGCTCTGGTCGCCGCGGGGGTGTTGTCCCTCGAGTCGGCCCTGGAGCTGGTGCGGCTGCGCGGCCAACTGATGGGCGACGTGGCTCGCGAGGTGCCCGGCGCGATGGCGGCGATAATGGGCCTGCCCGCGGACAAGGTGCTGGCCGCCTGCCGTAGCGCCGACGACGTCGGCGTGGTCGAAGTCGCGAATTACAACGAGCCGCTGCAGACGGTCATCTCGGGCCATGCCCGCGCCGTCGCGGAAGTTAGCCGGGCCGCGTTGGACGCTGACGCCGAGCGGGTCGCGCCGCTGGACGTTGGTGCACCCTTCCATTGCTCGCTGATGGCCGCGGTCAAAGAGCGGTTCACCGAGGCCCTCGCTGCCAAGCGGTTCGCTGACCCCACGTTGCCGGTGATCAGTTCGGTCACCGGCACCTACGTTCGCTCGGGCGAGGAGGCCCGGGAACTGCTGCGCGGTCAGCTCACCGGACCGGTCCGCTGGGTCGACGTGCTGCGCACGGCCGCAAAGCACCCGGTCAGCGCGTACACGGAGATTGGCCCGGGCCGCGTGCTCAGCGGACTCGCCCGGCGAACGCTCGGAGAGGTCTGCATCCGCTCCACTGGAGACCCGCGTCGCCTGACGGCGCTCTACCGCGAACTGGCACCGGATGCTGGCCCGTCGACGGCCTGCAACAGCCCGGCCCATCCATTAGCAGCAGTGATCCAAGAAGGGTGAAGAACATATGTCTCAACAGGAAAAGAACCTCGACACCGTCGTCCAGGAGGCAGTCGCCGCCGCGCTAGGCGTCGACATCGAGGAGGTCGTACCCGAGGCCACCCTGCTGGGTGACCTGGACGCCGAGTCCATCGACCTGCTCGACGTCCTGTTCCGCATCGAAAAGGCGTCGGGCGTAAAGATCAAGGTCGCGGACATGGCCGAACTGCTCCAGGGCGGCATACCCGACGAGGAATTCGCCGACGAGAACGACATCATCAACGAGGTCGGATTGGCTCAGCTCAAGAAGTCGCTGCCGCAGATCGATGTGGAGGAACTGGCCGGCAAGCTCTCGGCGGACGAGGTGCTGACCCTGTTCACCGTTCAGAACCTGACGGATCTGGTGACCGAGCGTGCTGCCCGCTCCACAGCGTCAGTGTGAAACGGGGGAGGGGCGGCCGCCAGACCGCTCCGCCCCGTCGCCACTGCGGGTGCGGACCGGTGTGGACCTGGTCGAAGTGGCCCGGATAGAGGAGCTGATGACCTCGCAACCCGAGCTGAGGGAACGGGTGTTCACCTCCCGCGAGCTGGCCTACTGCTATCGGCGCAGAAGGGTGGGCGAGCACCTGGCATGTCGGTGGGCCGCCAAGGAGGCCGTTCTCAAGAGCCTGGGGACCGGGATGGGCCCGCGGATGGAGTGGACGGATATCGAGGTCGTCAATGACCGTGGCGGACGCCCCACAGTGCGGCTGTACGGCGAGGTGGCCGTCGTCGCCCGATCCCTAGACATGGACTACATCGACATCTCTCTGAGCCACGGCGGAGGACTCGCTGTCGCTCAGGCCGTCCTGGTGTGCCTGCCCTGCCCCTCGGCGCCGCCCCCTAACGGGAGCCGCCCGCCCGCGGGGTTTCGGACACAGCACCAGCCCGCACCAGATACGGCGGAAGAAGACGATCCGGCAGGGCAGTCGGATAGGGCAGAAGGAGGCGATCGGTATGAGGCTTGACGGCCGGACCGCGCAGCTCGGACTGGGGCGGCCCAAGACTGGCGAAATGGCGCGGTTCCATCCGATGGGCCACGTCGACGGCGAGCAGATGCCGCGGACGGAGGCGGTGCTATGAACCGCAGGGTAGTCGTGACCGGCATGGGCGCCGTGACCCCGCTGGGCAACGACGCGCCGAGCACATGGCAGGGATTGGTCGAAGGGCGCAGCGGAGTCGGTCAGCTGACCACGATCGACACCACCGGCTTCGAGGTGACCATCGCCGGCGAGGTTAAGGACTTCACGCTCGGCGATGTGGTGCCCAGCTCGGTCGGTCTCCGCCATCTGTTACGGCCGGGCACCTTCGGTGTGGCCGCTGCCTGGGAGGCACTGCGCGACGCGGCCGTCGACAAGGAGACGTACGACAGCGCGGACATGGGCGTGGCCATGGGGGCGTGCGTGGACCGGCCGGACCTGCAGTGGCTGGTGGACGTCGGCGCGCTGCGCGACGAGACGGGTCGCGATGACGCGTTCATCCCGTACGCGCCCTCGGACGCGTTGGCCTACAGCCAGAACATCGCGGCGGCGGCCATGGCCCGGATGGTTGACGCGACCGGCCCGATGATGGGCCTGTCCACGGCCTGCTCAAGTTCCGGCCACGCCATTGGGGAGGCGTTTCGCGCCTTACAGGAGGGCGACGCGACGCTCATGCTCGCCGGCGGCTATGACTCGCTGACGACCTGGCTCGACGTGCTCTGCTTCAACCTGCTGGGCGCACTGACGAAGGACTACAACGACGCCCCGGAGCGGGCCAGCCGCCCGTTTGACGCTAATCGGTCCGGGTTCGTGCTCGGGGAGGGCGGCATCGTCGTAGTGCTCGAGGAACTGGAGGCGGCCCGGGCCCGCGGGGCGCGCATTCTTGCCGAGATCCTGGGTTACGGCACCAGCTTGAACGCCTGGCGGATAACCGATTCGCCGCCGGACGGCAGCGGAGCCATCGAATCCATCCAGGCGGCAATCGCGGACGCCGGTCTCGAGCCGGCCGACATCGACTACGTCGTAGCGCACGGCACCAGCACTCCGGGCAACGACCTCTCGGAGACCACTGCGATCAAGAAGGTGTTCGGTGACGCCGCCGAACGGCTGGCGATTAGTTCACCCAAGTCGATGGCCGGTCATCTCACCGCGGCGGCCGCCGGTTTGAGCGTGTTGGCGGCCATCGGGGCGATCAACAACTCAGTGGTGCCGCCGACCATCAACCAGGAGGCACCCGACCGGCGTCTCGGCCTCGACTTCGTCCCGAACACAGCTCGCGAGCGAGACGTGCGGTACGCCCTCGTTAACGCGTTCGCCTTCGGTGGCACCAACGTCGGGCTAGTCGTGGGGCGCTACGAGGAGGAGCGATGACGACCGCGCAGCGAATCCGAACTACAACACCGCACAACGTCACCGGGCGCCAGGTCGTCATCAGTGGTATCGGAGTGCTGACCGCGCTGGGCGAGGGCCCCGAGGCCAACTGGAAGGCCCTGGTGACCGGCAAGTCTGGGATTGGCCCGATCAGGGCCTACGATCCGTCGCCGCTGCAAACCCGACTGGGTGGCGAAATCGCCGATTTCGACGCGGCCCGGTTCGCCACCAGGCGCCAGCTGCGCACCATCAACCGAGGCGACTGCCTGGCGCTGGCCGCCGCCAGGCTCGCCCTCGACGACGCGGACCTGCCGCACACCCAGACTGGCGGCGACGAGCTCGGCCATCGGGCCGGCCTTTATCTCGGGGGCAATAAGTCGCTCGGGCGCGCTGAGCAGCTGATCGAGGAGCTGAAAACCATCCGCCGTCCAGACGGTACCGCCGACCTCGCACATCTTGCGCGGCACGGCGATCGCATCATGCCGCCGCTGTTCTTCGTCGAGGGGCTGCCGGCCGGCGCGGTG
>NZ_LZJG01000505.1:0-7753 GCF_001667785.1 Mycobacterium sp. E3247
TGCTGGACGTCGGCGACCGTGCGCAGGAACTGGCCGACGCCGCGGTGCGCGAGCGTCTCGCACTGCAGCGGCACTATCACCTCGTCGGCGGCGGTCAGGCCGTTGAGCGTGAGCACACCCAGCGACGGCGGGCAGTCGATGATGACCACGTCGAAGTCGTCGGCGAGCTTCGCCAGCGCGCGTTTGAGCGCGTACTCGCGGCCGGCGCGCATCAGCAGCATCGCCTCGGCTCCCGCCAGGTCGATGTTGGCCGGCAGCAGCGTCATGCCCTCCATCGTCGTGACCAGCGCGGCGTTGGGCTCGACCTCGCCGAGCAGCACCTCGTGCACGGACACCGGGAGCTTGTCGGGATCCTGGCCGAGCGAGAACGTCAGGCAGCCCTGCGGATCCAGGTCGACCAGCAGCACCCGCTTACCCTCGTCGACCATCGCCGCGCCCAGCGAGGCAACCGTCGTCGTTTTGGCGACGCCGCCCTTCTGGTTGGCCACCGCCAACACCCGGGTCTTACTCACCAGCGCCCGCCCCTCCTGTTGCCACGGTCACAGTGCCCATCCTGACATGTTCGATCGTCCAACGCTGCGGCCGACGGGCCCGGCATGTCGTCCGGCAGAATCGGTCGATATGGGCTTGCACAACCATCGACTGGTCCTCCTCCGCCACGGGGAGACCGAATGGTCGAAATCCGGCCAGCACACGGGGCGGACCGACCTCGAGCTCACCGACACCGGCCGCGTCCAGGCCGAGCTCGCCGGCCGCGTCCTGCGCGAACTGAACCTCACCGACCCGTTGGTGGTCAGCAGCCCGCGCATCCGCGCGCTGACCACCGCCAAGCTGGCCGGGCTGGCCGTCGACGAGGTCTCTCCCCTGCTCGCCGAATGGGATTACGGCTCCTACGAGGGCCTGACGACACCCCAGATCCACGAATCGGTCCCCGATTGGCTGGTCTGGACGCACGGATGCCCCGGCGGCGAGAGCGTGGCCCAAGTCAGCGAACGCGCCGACCGGGCCGTCGCGTTCGCGTTGGAGCACATGGAGTCGCGCGACGTGGTGTTCGTGGGGCACAGCCACTTCTCCCGCTCGGTCATCACGCGCTGGGTGGAGCTGCCGCTCGTCGAGGGCAGCCGCTTCTGGATGCTGGCCGGCTCCCTCGCCGTGTGCGGTTTCGAGCACGGCGTGCGACAGCTCGCCGCGCTCGGCCTGACCGCCCAGCCGCAGGCGATCAAGCCCGGGTGAACCACGAACCGCCGTTCGCGCTGTGCGGACCGACGCAGACCCTGGTTGCCGACGGGGTGCGGGAGCGCTACCACGACGCGGCGGCCGCGCAGGACGCGCTGCGTTCGGGCTCTGTGCCAATTGTGTTGGGCGCGTTGCCCTTCGACGTGGGCCGGCCCGCGGCGCTGCTGACGCCCCAGGCGGTGCGCCGCAGCGACGCGCCGCCGGACTGGCCGAGCGACCCGCTGCCGGCGGTGCGTGTCGCCGCCGCAGACCCGTCGCCGGACGACTACCGCCGCCGCGTCGCCCGCGCGCGCGACGAACTCACCGCGCCCGACAGCCCGCTCAGCAAGGTCGTGCTGTCCCGAGCGCTGCGACTGGTCGCCGAGGGCTCCTTGGACGCCCGCGTCATCCTGCGCCGGCTCATCACCGCGGACCCGGCAGCATACGGTTACCTCGTCGACCTGACCGGCGCCGGCGACGACTACGCCGGCGCGGCGCTGGTGGGCGCCAGCCCGGAGCTTCTGGTGGCGCGCTCCGGGGACCGCGTCACGTGCCGGCCGTTCGCCGGTTCGGCACCCCGCGCCGCCGATCCCGACGTCGACGCCGCCCACGGCGCCGCGCTGGCCGGTTCGGCCAAGGACCGGCACGAGCATCAGTTGGTCATCGAGACCATCCGCACCGCGCTGGAGCCGCTGTGCGACGAGCTGACGATCGCCGCCGAGCCCGAGCTGAGCCGCACCGCGGCGGTGTGGCACCTGTGCACGCCGATCAGCGGACGTCTGCGCGAAACATCCACCACGGCAATCGATTTGGCCCTTGCTCTGCACCCCACACCGGCGGTCGGCGGGGTGCCGACCAAGGCCGCGGTCGAACTCATCGCCGAGCTGGAGGGCGACCGCGGGTTCTACGCGGGGGCGGTGGGCTGGTGTGACGCGCGCGGCGACGGCCGCTGGGTGGTGTCCATCCGCTGCGCGCAACTGTCGGCGGACCGCCGCAGCGCGATCGCCCGCTCCGGTGGCGGGATCGTCGCCGAATCCGACCCCGATCAGGAAGTCGCGGAAACCACAACGAAATTCGCCACCATCCTCAACGCGTTGGGCGTCAAGCAATGACCATTCGCCGCGCCACGCCCGAAGACGCGGGTGCGATCACCGAAATGATTCACGCGCTGGCCGAATTCGAACACGCCGCGGATCAGTGCACGGTCACGGAAAAACAAATTGCCGCAGCGCTTTTCGGCGCCACCCCGACGGTGTATGGGCACCTTGCGGAGGTCGACGGCGAGATCGCCGCGATGGCGCTGTGGTTTCTCAACTTCTCCACCTGGGACGGCGTGGCGGGCATCTACCTCGAAGACCTGTTCGTGAGGCCGGGGTTTCGCCGTCGCGGCCTGGCCCGCGCGCTGTTGGCGACCCTGGCGGCCGAATGCCTCGACCGGGGCTACACGCGGTTGTCCTGGGCGGTGCTGAACTGGAACGCCGACGCCATCACGCTGTACGACGGGGTCGGCGGCGAACCGCAGCGCGAGTGGACCACCTACCGGCTGTCGGGCCCCGGGTTGGCCGAGCTGGCCGAATCGCGCTGATCGCCGCCGGCGGCCCAGCGCACCCCCTGCGGGCTGAAGAGCAGCCCCAACACGGCCAGCGCCACGAGGCCCGCGGGAATCCCGAAGGCGGGCCGGTGCGAGTCGACCGTGAGGTACCACGCCACCGGCAGGAGCAGCAGCTGGGTGATCACGGCAAGCCCTCGGCCCCAGCGCTTGCCGAGCGTCAGCGCGCGCCCGGCGGCCAGCACCACCGCCCCGACCACCAGGAAGAACAGGGCGGTGCCGAGCCCGTTGACCACGTGCTGGTCGGCCCCGGCGATGCCGCGCACCACCAGCACGACCGCCATGACCAGCGCGGCCACCCCCTGCACCGCCACCAGAAGGCCGGCGCCGCGCACAGCGGATGGGACGCCCCCCGGGTAGCGGCGCAAACCTGTCACCCGCGTCAGCGTAGTCACCCGCGGCGGCGGGGCGTTCCCCACAGCGTCGCCTTAAGGCTCCCGCATAAGCTCGTGCCTCATGCGCGCCGTGCTGATCGTGAACCCCACAGCCACGTCCACCACCCCGGCCGGTCGCGACCTGCTGGCGCACGCGCTCAAAAGCCGCCTGCAGCTCACCGTCGAACACACCAATCACCGCGGTCACGGCACCGAACTCGCGGAGAAGGCGGTCGCGGACGGCGTCGACCTGGTCGTGGTGCACGGCGGCGACGGCACCGTCAGCGGGGTCGTCAACGGCCTGCTCGGCCGTCCCGGCGCCGCTTCTGGACCGATCGGTCCGGTGCCGGCGGTCGCGGTGGTCCCCGGCGGTTCGGCGAACGTGCTGGCGCGGTCGCTGGGCATCTCCCGGGATCCGGTGGCCGCCACCAACCAGCTCATCCAGCTGCTCGACGACTACCACCGCCACCACATGTGGCGCCGCATCGGCCTGATCGACTGCGGCGAGCGGTGGGCCGTGTTCAACACCGGGATGGGTGTCGACGCGGAAGTGGTCGCCGCGGTCGAGGCCGAACGCGACAAGGGCGGGAAGGTGACCGCGTGGCGCTACATCCGCGCGGCGATACCCGCCGTGTGGGCTTACACCCGCCGTGAACCGATGCTCACCCTCGAACTGCCCGGCCGCGAACCCGTCACCGGGGTCAGCTTCGCGTTCGTGTCCAATTCCAGCCCCTGGACGTTCGCCAACGACCGGCCGGTTTGGACCAATCCCGGCTGCACCTTCGAGACGGGCCTGGGGGTTTTCGCGCCCACCACCATGAAAACCATCCCCACCCTGCGGATCGTGCGGCAGATGTTCGCCAAGCGGCCCAAGTTCGAGTTCGACCACCTCATCACCGCGGACGACGTCCCCTGCGTGCGTGTCACGTCGACCGGCGGCCCGGTCGCCTGCCAGTTCGACGGGGATTACCTCGGGGTGCGCGAAACCATGACGTACCGGGCGGTGCCGGACGCGCTGGCCGTCGTCGCGCCGCCTCGAAAAAATCCGCTCTGAGCTGCGGCGACGAAGCCGCCGCGGGCCAACAGACGAAGCTTTTCCGCAAGAGTGGCCAGTCAGTGTAGTACAACTGTGTAAGGGCTCGGCTACGGAATGATCAAAGTGAGATAGCCCACGAGCTAACTCGGTGCTATTGACTTCTGTTGAGCCTGTGAAACGATCAAAAGGTTGCATGCAGAAATTTAGATAGGGGTACGGACCCTTTTCTTGTGCACGCGTTAACAGCCGAAGAAAATTGGCCGTGCGCCTTGCTGCGCACTCAGTGAGGAGTAAGAACGTATGGATTGGCGCCACAAGGCGGTCTGTCGTGACGAGGACCCGGAGCTGTTTTTCCCGGTAGGGAACAGCGGCCCGGCGCTCGCGCAGATCGCTGACGCGAAACTGGTCTGCAATCGGTGCCCGGTGACCACGGATTGCCTGTCCTGGGCCCTGAACACCGGCCAGGACTCGGGCGTCTGGGGCGGCATGAGCGAAGACGAGCGGCGCGCACTCAAGCGTCGCAATGCCCGGACGAAGGCCCGTAGCGGAGTCTGACCCAGTCAGAGCAAATAGTGCGGCCTCGACGAAAGTCGGGGCCGCACTATTGTGTGGGTCGCGCGGCACCTACAAAGCCAGGCGGGTCCGCCGACCGATCGGCACCCGCAGCACCACGTCGGTGCCGCGGGACGGGGCCTGGCGCATGCCCAGTGTGCCGTCGAGTTCCGCCGACACCAACGTCCGCACGATCTGCAGGCCGAGGCTGTCGGACGTCTCCAGGCTGAAGCCCTCCGGCAACCCGCGGCCGTCGTCGTGGACGACGACGTCGAGCCAGCGGGCCGACCGCTCGGCGCGGATGGTCACCGACCCGGCTTCGGCCGCCGGGTCGAACGCGTGCTCGATCGCGTTCTGAACCAGTTCGGTGATCACCATGATCAGGGCCGTCGCGCGGTCGGAGTCCAGCACACCCAGGTCACCGACCCGGTTGATCCGGATCGGCCGGTCCACCGACGCCACGTCGTTCATGATCGGCAAGATCCGGTCGATCACCTCGTCGAGGTTCACCTGTTCGTCGACCGACATCGACAGCGCGTCGTGCACCAGGGCGATCGACGAGACCCGCCGCACCGACTCGATCAGGGCTTCACGCCCTTCGGCGTTGACCGTCCGGCGGGCCTGCAGCCGCAGCAGCGCCGCCACCGTCTGCAGGTTGTTCTTCACCCGGTGGTGGATCTCGCGGATCGTGGCGTCCTTGGAGATCAGCGCCCGGTCGCGGCGCTTCACCTCGGTGACGTCGCGGATCAGCACCGCCGCCCCGGCGCCACCGCCGTTGACCACCAGCGGCAGCGTCCGCAGTAGCACCGTGGCGCCGCCGGCGTCGACCTCCATCCGCATGCTCTTCCCGCCGGCCAGCAGGTCGAGCACGTGCTCGGCCAGCTCCTGGGCCTCGAAGGGGTCGGAGATCAGCGGCCGCGTCACCTTGACCAGGTTGCGGCCCTCCAGCTCGCTCGTCAGGCCCATCCGGTGGTAGGCCGACACGGCATTGGGGCTGGCGTACGCGACGACGCCGTTGACGTCCAGCCGGATGAAACCGTCGCCCGCCCGGGGCGTGGAGCGGGACATGACGACATCCCCCACGTCGGGAAAGGTGCCGTCGGCGAGCATGTGGACGAGGTCGCTCGCACACTCCCGGTAGGCGGTCTCGAGTTGGCCGGACGTGCGGTCGGCCGCGCCCGCGGTTTGATGCCGGGTGAGCACGGCCACCACGCTGCCGCCGTACCGCACCGGCGAGGCCTCGACGTGTGGGCCGGGCAGCAGCGAATCCTCTTGGCCCGCATCGTAATTGCGCTGTGGCGCGCCGAACTCGAAAGCCCCGGCCACCAGCGCCAGCCGGTCGGCGGCGACGACACTGCCCACCGAGTCGGTGAGCAGCACCGTGGGCGCGGTGTTGGGCCGGCACTGCGCCACGCACACCAACATGCCGTCGTCGCGGCGAACCCACATCAGGTAGTCGGCGAACGACAGGTCCGCCAGCAGCTGCCACTCCCCCACCACCGCGTGCAGGTGGTCCACGGCGTTACCGGGCAGCACGGTGTGTTCGGCAAGCAGATCACCGAGCGTCGACATCACTCACTCCCCGGGCATCCCCGGCAACGGACGGGTCCAACTGTTTCGGGGGCTAGCTGATCACGGCAATCAGGTCGCCCGCCTGGATGACATCGCCCACCGAGACGCTCACCTTGCTGATGGTGCCGTCGACCTCGGCCAAGACGGGAATCTCCATCTTCATCGACTCCAGCAAGACCACGACGTCGCCTTTGCCGATCTGGTCACCCTCGCTCACCACGACTTCGAGCACGCTGGCCACGATCTCGGCGCGGACATCCTCGGCCATCTTCACCCCACTCGTTTCGGCCATTGCGAGGCCGGCTGCTGGTCATCAAGCTTCCGTCAGGCTCGGTGTATATCGAACCACAGGACCGCGCTTCCGGCCGCGGCGCACGGGCCGTTGTCGCCGCCGTCGACTTCCGTGAGAGACTGTGCGGCAGGCTCACGGGCGCCGGGCGCCCGGATCAAAGACCAATCAACGGAGGATTCGACCATGGCCAAACGAGGCCGTAAGAAGCGCGACCGCAAGCACAGCAAAGCCAACCACGGCAAGCGGCCCAACGCCTGAGGACCGTTACTGCCTCTCGCGGATGATGGTGGTCCGCCGGATCTCCAGCCGTAGCCGCTCGCGCAGGCCTTCCGGCGCCTTCTCACCCCGGCATTTGGTGGCGATCAACGCCTTGATCCGTTCCTCGAGGCCGTAGTGCTTGAAGCAGCCGGGGCACGCTTCGAGGTGGCGGCGCAGCTGGTCCCGCGATTCGGGCGTGCATTCCCCGTCGAGCAGGAGCCAGACCTGCCGGATCACCTCGGCGCAGCCGACGGCGCCATGAGCGTCGTCGTTGGGGCACGTGTCGCTCGGGCTGGAAAACTCGCTCATGACGACACCTCCTCGTGCGCCTGGTGGCCGCGGTTGAAGCCCCGCTCCTTGGCCACGTCAGCCAGCAACCCACGCAGTTGACGGCGGCCGCGGTGCAGCCGTGACATTACCGTCCCGATGGGTGTGTCCATGATCTCGGCGATTTCCTTGTAGGGGAAGCCCTCGACATCGGCGTAGTAGACGGCCATCCGGAACTCTTCCGGCAGCGCCTGCAGCGCCTCCTTGATCTCGGTGTCGGGCAGCGCCTCGAGCGCCTCGACCTCGGCCGAGCGCAGCCCGGTGGACGAGTGCTCGGCGTTGGACGCCAGTTGCCAGTCGGTGATCTCCTCGGTCGGGTACTCGGCCGGCTGGCGCTGCCTCTTGCGGTAGCTGTTGATGTAGGTGTTGGTCAGGATGCGGTACAACCAGGCCTTGAGGTTGGTGCCCGCCCGGAAGGAACGAAACCCCGCGTACGCCTTCACCATCGTCTCTTGCAGCAGGTCTTCCGCGTCGGCCGGATTGCGCGTCATGCGCAGCGCGCCGCCGTAGAGCTGGTC
>NZ_LZJG01000506.1:0-13119 GCF_001667785.1 Mycobacterium sp. E3247
GCCGCCGACAAGAGCATGTTCAAGATGATGGGCGTCACGGGCGTCGTCATCATGATCATGCTGTTCATCGCCTATCGGTCCGTCAGCACCGTGCTGCTGGTTCTGGTGATGGTCGGCTTTGAAATGGGCACGGCCAGAGGGCTTGTCGCGCTGCTGGGGAATTACGAGCTGTTGGGGTTCTCGACGTTCGTCGTCGCCATGCTGTCCTCGTTGGCGATCGCGGCCGGAACCGACTACGCAATATTCCTGATCGGCCGCTACCAGGAGGCGCGCCAGGCGGGGCAAGACCGGGAAACGGCCTACTACACCATGTTTCGCGGGACCTCGCACATCATCCTGGGCTCGGGATTGACGATTGCGGGGGCCACCTTCTGCCTGCACCTGGCACGCCTGTCCTACTTCAAGGCGCTGGGCATTCCGTCCGCGCTGGGGCTGCTCGTCGTCGTTGCGGGAGCGATGACCGCGGCCCCGGCCGTCGTCGCCGTGGCTACCCGGTTCGGGCTGCTCGACCCGCGCCGGATGATCAAGACCCGCGGGTGGCGACGCATCGGCACCGCGACGGTGCGCTGGCCGGGCCCGGTGTTCGCGGCGTCGTTGGTCATCGCCATCGTCGGCATCCTGATCATGCCGAGCATGAAGATCAGCTACAACGACCGCTACTACACCCCCCAGAACGTGCCGTCGAACGTCGGATACGCCGCGGCGGAGCGGCATTTCAGCGCCGCGACGATGAATCCCGACATCCTCATGATCGAGAGCGATCACGACATGCGGAACAGCGGCGACATGATCATCCTGGACAGACTCGCCAAGGACGTCTTCCGGTCACCGGGAATCGCGATGGTGCAAAGCATCACCCGGCCATTGGGCGGGCCGATCGAACACACCTCGATACCGTTCCAGATCAGCGCGCAATCGATCCCGATCCAAGAGAACCTCCAGTTCATGAGGGACCGCACGGCGGACATGCTGAAGATGAGTGATGACCTCGGCGCGATGATCGGCTCGATGCAGCGGATGCAGGGCCTGCTCGGGCAGATGAGCAGCGCGACGCACCGCATGGCCGGCGACATGCGCGACATGCAGGCCACGCTGGACGAAATGCGGGATCACCTGGCGGATTTCGACGACTTCGCGCGACCGCTCCGCAGCTATCTGTACTGGGAACAGCACTGCTACAACATTCCGGTCTGCTGGGCGACGAGGTCGGTGTTCGAGGCGATCGACGGGGTGGACAAGTTCAGCGAGAACATGAGCACGCTGATCAAGGACGTGGACAACATCGACGCGATCATCCCGCAGATGGCCGCGCAGTTCCCGCCGATGATCGCCGTCGCCAAATCCATGCAGGGGACGCTGCTCACGATGCACAGCAGCTTCTCGGGCCTGGTCACGCAGATGGCTCAGATGACCGACACGGCCAGCGCAATGGGGCAGGCCTTTGACGCCTCCCGCAGTGGCGACTATTTCTATCTGCCGCCGGAGGCCTTTCAAAATCCCGACTTCCAGCGCGGTCTGAAGCTCTTCCTGTCTCCGGACGGGAAGGCCGCGCGCTTCATCATCACCCACGATGCGGATCCGGCCACCCCGGCGGGCATTTCGGCCGTCATGCCGGAACTGGCCGCCGCGCATCAGGCGGTGAAGGGCACGACCCTCACGGGGGCCAAGTTCTACCTCGCCGGTACGGCGGCCATCTACCGCGACATCCAGTCCGGTTCGCACTACGACCTGCTGATCGTGGGACTCGCGGCGCTGACGCTGATCTTCGTCGTGATGGTGATCATCACGCGGGCTCTGGTCGCGTCCCTGGTGATCGTCGGGACGGTGTTGCTGTCGCTGGGCGCCGCCTTCGGGCTCTCGGTGCTGGTGTGGCAACACCTCTTCGGCCTGGATTTGAACTGGATCGCGCCGGTGTTCGGGTTGATCATCCTGCTGGCCGTCGGCTCGGACTACAACCTGCTGCTGGTGTCGCGGTTCCAGGAGGAGATCGGCGCCGGCCTCAAGACCGGCATCATTCGATCCATGGGCGAGACCGGTGGGGTCGTCACCACGGCGGGGCTCGTCTTCGCCTTCACCATGATGTCGATGGTCGCCAGCGATCTGCGCTCGATCGGCCAGGCCGGCAGCACGATCGGTCTCGGCCTACTGTTCGACACGTTGATCGTGCGGTCGTTGATGACGCCATCGATCGCCGCGTTGCTCGGGCGGTGGTTCTGGTGGCCGATACGAGTGCGCCCGCGGCCCGCCAGCTCCATGCTGCGGCCATTCGGTCCGCGTCGCCTGGTTCGCTCGCTTTTGCTGGGCGAGCCCGCCGACGCGCCTGCCCCCAGGTCCGAAAAGACCATGGCGTCGACGCCGGGCTGACGACTGCCGGCGCAAGATGGGGCTGTGCGGCTACTGCTGATCTCGGACACCCACGTCCCCAACCGCGCCCGCGATCTGCCCGCGCGGGTGTGGGATGAGGTGGCTGCGGCCGATGTCGTCGTGCACGCCGGCGATTGGGTGGCAACCCACCTGCTCGACGAGCTCGACAGCAGGTCGGCCCGGCTTGTGGCCTGCTGGGGAAACAACGACGGTCCCGCGTTGCGCGCGCGCCTGCCGGAACGCGCGGATGTGACCCTGGCGGGCGTGCGGTTCACCGTGGTGCACGAGGCCGGCGCCGCGGCCGGGCGCGAGGCGCGGATGTCGAGGCTGTACCCCGACACCCAGGTCCTGGTGTTCGGGCACAGCCACATCCCCTGGGACACCACCAGCGGAACCGGCCTGCGACTGCTCAATCCCGGCTCGCCGACCGATCGCCGCCGGCAGCCGTTCTGCACCTATATGACCGCCTCCGTCGACGAGGGGGCCATCACCGACGTCGTCCTGCATCGACTTTCGAAGTAGCCGATACCTAACCGACGCACAGCGTCCGCACATAAATAGCTCGGCTACAGAGGTATTCTGAAAGGGTGCATACGAGTACCGATGTGGTCACCGAGGTGTTTCGCGTCGTCGGCCGGTTCCGCAGGCAGCTGCGACGGTCCGCCGGCCGCGGCTTTGACTCGGCGCGGCTCAGCGAATCGCAGTCCGAGCTGTTGTGGCTGGTGGGCCGGCAACCCGGCATCTCGGTGAACGCCGCCGCCGCCGAGCTCGGACTGGCTCCCAACACCGCGTCAACCCTGGTGTCGAAGCTGGTGTCCGGGGGTTTGCTCATCCGGACCGTCGGCGACACCGACCGCAGGGTCGGCCGGTTACACCTGGCCGAGGCCGCCCAGCAGATCGTCGACGCGTCTCGGACGGCGCGACGAGAGGCGCTGGCGGAAGTGCTCGCCGAACTCGACGACGATCAAATCGAGTCATTGACAAGAGGATTGGAGGTCATAGAGATGATGACCAGGACACTGCAGGAGCGACGGTCATGAGCGCATCACTGCCGATGGCCATCGACGCCAGGCACCTGAGTTATCGGTATGGCCAGTTCACCGCCGTCAACGACGTGACGTTGCAGGTGCGCCCCGGGGAAACCATGGGCCTTTTGGGCCCGAACGGCGCCGGGAAGACGACCATCGTCCGGATGCTCACCACGCTGGCGCCGGTGCAGCAGGGTGAGTTGCGGATCTTCGGGCTGGACGCGCGCCGCCAGACGACCGACATTCGCAGCAACATCGGGTATGTGCCGCAACAGCTCTCGATCGAGCCCGCGCTGACCGGCCGCCAGAACGTCGAGTGGTTCGCGCGGCTCTACGGTGTGCCCCGAGCCGAGCGTTCCGACCGGGTCGGGCAGGCGCTAGCCGCCATGGACCTGCTCGACGTGTCCGACCGGCTGGCCGCGGCCTACTCCGGCGGCATGGTTCGGCGTCTCGAGGTGGCACAGGCGCTGGTGAACCGCCCGTCGCTGCTGGTGCTCGACGAACCGACCGTCGGGCTGGATCCGATTGCGCGGGACGGCGTCTGGACACAGGTGCAGGAGATGCAGTCGCGGTTCGGGATGACTGTGCTGCTGACCACCCACTACATGGAGGAGGCCGACGCGCTGTGTGATCGCGTCGCGCTCATGCACTGCGGCGAGTTGCGGGCGGTGGGCACACCGGCCAAGCTGAAATCCACCGTTTCGCCGCGGGCGACGCTCGAGGACGTGTTCCGCCACTACGCCGCCTCCGGCTTGCAGGGTGAGCCGGCCTCCTCCGAGCCGACGGGTTCGATCCGCGAAATCCGTTCCGCCAGAAAGGTTGCACGCCGTGTCGGTTGATAGCGCCAAGCCGGGAACCTTGGTTCGCGCGCCGCGCGGATGGCAGCGGGTGGGCGCCGTGTTCAGCCGCGTCGGCGCGTTCGCGATCGTCGAACTGCAGAAGCTGCAGCACGACAGGACCGAGCTCGTCACCCGCATGGTGCAGCCGGCGCTGTGGCTGTTGATCTTCGGGACCACCTTCAGCCATTTGCACGTCATCCACACGGGATCGGTCTCATACCTGGCCTTCCTGGCGCCGGGGATCATCGCCCAGTCGGCGCTGTTCATCTCGATTTTCTATGGGATACAGATCATTTGGGATCGAGACGCGGGCGTGCTGGCCAAGCTGATGGTGACGCCGGCGCCGGCGTCGGCGCTGATCACCGGCAAGGCGTTCGCGGCCGGTGTGCGCTCGGTCGCCCAGGTTGTCGGTGTCATGGCGTTGGCTTATCTGATGAATGTCGGGCTGACGGTCAACCCCCTGCGGATTGTCGCGGCGATGGCCGTCGTCATGCTGGGCGCCGCGTTCTTCGCCTGCCTGTCGATGACGCTGGCCGGCCTGGTGCGCAGCCGCGATCGCCTGATGGGGATCGGCCAGGCCATCACGATGCCGTTGTTCTTCGCCTCGAACGCGCTGTACCCGGTGGACGTGATGCCCGCCTGGTTGCACGTGCTGAGCAGGGTCAACCCGCTCAGTTACGAAGTCGACGCCTTACGCGGACTGCTCATCGGGATGCCCTTCAACCCGATGGACGTTGTCGTGCTGGCGGTGGCCGCCGTGCTCGGAATCGCCGCGGCATCAACGCTATTGCGCAGGCTCGTCGCCTAGTTACACCCTCGGTAGCCAATCGTGACCAGTTAGCAACGATTCCCCGCCGACGCCCAATCGTTAGCCAACCGCGATCTGTTGCTCCGGCCGCGACAGGCGATTTGCGTCCTCTCCCCGTGATTCACTGCCCAGCGAACGGATTCGACCGCCGCACGCGGCAGATGAAAGTTGGGATGGGTAGAGGGCTATGAAGTTCTTTTCAGAGTTGCGGAAGTTGCGTGGCGCCGCGGCAACCATGCCGCGTCAGCTGGCGGTCGCGGCCATGGGGGCTGCCCTGATGTCCGGCCTCGTCACCGCGGCCGGCGGCTCGGCCACCGCGGGGGCGTTCTCCAAGCCGGGGCTTCCGGTGGAATACCTGGAGGTGCCGTCACCGTCGATGGGCCGCAACATCAAGGTGCAGTTCGAGGGCGGCGGACCGCACGCGGTGTACCTGCTCGACGGGCTGCGCGCCCAGGACGACTACAACGGCTGGGACATCAACACCCCCGCCTTCGAGGAGTTCTACCAGTCCGGCCTGTCGGTGGTGATGCCGGTCGGCGGCCAGTCCAGCTTCTACAGCAACTGGTACCAGCCGTCGTCGGGCAACGGACAGAACTACACCTACAAGTGGGAGACCTTCCTGACCCAGGAGATGCCGCTGTGGCTGCAGGCCAACAAGCAGGTTTCACCGGCCGGCAACGCCGCGGTGGGCCTGTCGATGTCCGGCGGCTCGGCGCTGATCCTGGCCGCGTACTACCCGCAGCAGTTCCCCTACGCCGCCTCGCTGTCGGGCTTCCTCAACCCGTCCGAGGGCTGGTGGCCGACGCTGATCGGGCTCGCGATGAACGACTCGGGCGGCTACAACGCCAACAGCATGTGGGGCCCGTCGACCGACCCGGCGTGGAAGCGCAACGACCCGATGGTCCAGATTCCGCGGCTGGTCGCCAACAACACCCGGATCTGGGTCTACTGCGGCAACGGGACGCCCAGCGACCTCGGCGGCGACAACATGCCGGCCAAGTTCCTGGAGGGCCTCACGCTGCGCACCAACCAGCAGTTCCAGAACAGCTACGTCGCCGCGGGCGGCCGCAACGGGACGTTCAACTTCCCGGCGAACGGCACGCACTCGTGGCCCTACTGGAACCAGCAGTTGGTCGCGATGAAGCCCGACATCCAGCAGGTGCTGCTCGCCAGCAACACCACCGCCCAGCCGGCCCAGCCGGCCCAACCGGCACAGCCGGCACAACCGGCGGCCTAAACCGCCAAGCCAGCATCGGCAGCAGCGCACCGGTCAGCGCTGCTGCCGATGCTTTTTGTCCTGCCGGTCGTTCAACAGCGCCCGGCGATCCTGGTGAAAGTACGTGTAGATGGTCGTCAGCGTGCACACCACCGCGGCGAACACCAGCATCCAGGTCCCGTTGACCACGACGCTGATGAAGCCGCCGATCGCGGCGCCCACGACGAAGCTGGCGAACAGCAGGAAATAACCGAGCCAGTCCGCGGCTTTCCCCCCGGCCAGGTGGCGCTCGATGCCCTGGCCCATTTTGACCATCGTTCCGGTCACGTAACTCAGCGGAACCGACACTTCCCCGTTCTTGACGAACGACGTGTTCAGCGCGCCGGTGCCGAACGCCATCAACACGATCGGCGCGAAGTCGAGGAAGTTCTCCTCCCACCCTTCGTCCAAGACGTCGACCACCGCCGCCGCCACCAGGCTGACGGTGGTCAGCACGGTGGGGCCGTGCGGGTGGTCCACCCAGAAGTGCCGCCGGCACATGGAGGCGATCACCACGCCGGCGAGGAACGCCACCATGAGCAGCCCGGCGCTCGCGGCGAGCCACGGTTGGTGGCTGAAGTACGCCAGCACCCCGCGCTGCGCGTTCCCTGTCATGAAGACCACGAAGTATCCCGCGGAGTGGGTGAACGAGATCGCCCCGATGATGCCGGCCAGCGCCGCCAGCACCCAGGACAACCGCGCCTCGCTGTCGAAGATCTCGCTATTCACACGGACATGGTTCCAGAAGCCCGCGTTACTCGCAGATCATCAGAGTTTGCTATGAGAGGCGGTGAGCCGGGCGATGGAGCGCAGCGGAATTGGCAACCAGTGGGGACGGTGCCGCGCCTCGTAGCCGGCCTCGTAGACGGCCTTGTCCAGTTCATAGGCGGCCAGCAGGTCGGCCGCATCGCGCGGGTCGACCCCCGACGCGGCGGCGTACCCCTCGCAGAACGCGGTCCGGTTGCGCTCGACCCATTCGCGGGCGCGGGCGGCCAGTTGCTTGTCGTCCGCCTGGTCCACCAGCGGTCCGTACGCGGCGTATTCGAACGACCGCAGCACGCCGGCCACGTCGCGCAGCGGTGAATCCGGGGCCCGGCGCTCATCGAGCGGCTGGCCCGGCTCGCCCTCGAAGTCGATCAGCAGCCAGCTTTCCGGGGTTCGCAGCACTTGGCCGAGGTGCAGGTCGCCGTGCACCCGCTGGACGGTGATCGCCTCACCGGCCAGCTTGGAGAACCGCTCCTCGATGGTCGACGCGTACTCCTGCAGCTCGGGCACCTTCGCCACGGTCGACGACAGCCGCGCCAGCACGGTGTCGACCGGGAAGGCGGATTGCGCCGTGCCGAGGGACTCGGCCAGGGTGGCGTGCACGGATGCCACGGCCTCGCCCAGCCGGCAGGACTCGCCGGCGAAGTCGCCGCCGACCTCGTGGGCGTACAGGTCGCCCTCCGCGAACAGGTCGCGCACGCTGGCGGTGGCCATCGCCCACCCTTCCGCGGCGTTGGACGCGAACTCGGTCACCATGCCGAGCGGCCACGCGTCGTCGGCCGTGCCGTCGGGGGCGGCCATCTCGTAGGTGCCGAGCAGCCGGGCGACGTGCGGGTTGCCGGCGCGGCCCAGCACCCGGTTCAGCTCGATGTCGGGGTTGATGCCGCTGCTGACCCGGCGAAACGCCTTGAAGATGGCGTCGCGGTCGAAGATGACGCTGGTGTTGCTCTGTTCGGCGTCCGAGACGTGGGGCAACGCCTCCAGGGGCAGCGTGACGCCGGGTTCCTTGACGAACCGCACCTCGGTGCCGGACGCGCTCCGAACTGCCGACGAGTCGATCAACGACAGCAGGAACTGCGGCGCGTCCGTGTCGTACAGGCCGTCGAAACCGGTGCGGTCGCCGGCGGCGCCGATGGTGGCGACCGTGCTGTACTCGGAGACCGGCGCGGTATCCCAGCGCACGATCACCTGGTAGCGCTCCGACGAGCCGTCCGCGTACTGGGCGTCGACCAGGACCAGGTCCAGGTCGTCGCGGAACGGGACGACGACGGCGGCCTCGGCGGAGGTCAGTTCCCGGTTGCGTCCGGCGTACCACCGTTGCTGTGGGAGCCAGTCCGACCAGGGCAGCTTGGCGGGCTCAGTCATCAGCGCCGCTCCTCCTCATCCTCACATGCGGTCAGCTGGAACCAGTAGAAACCGTGTCCGGGCAACGTCAGCAGGTAGGGCAGGTGCCCGATCCGCGGAAATTCGACGTGCCCGGTCAGTTCCACCGGCGTGCAACCGCTCCAGTGCTGCAGGTTCAGCTCGATCGGCTGCGGGAACCGCGAGAGATTGTTGACGCACAACACCGTGTCGCCACCGCCTGGCACCTGGCGCACGAACGCCAGCACCGACGGGTTGGAGCCGCCCAGCTCCTCGAACGTGCCGATCGCGAACGCCTCGTGGCGGCGCCGCACGGCCAGCATCATGCGGGTGAAGTTCAGCAGCGACGTGGACGTGTCGCGCTGAGCCTCCACGTTGACGGCCTGGTAGCCGTACACCGAGTCCTGGCTGGCCGGCAGGTAGAGCCGGCCCGGGTTGGCCTTGGAGAAGCCGGCGTTGCGGTCCGGTGTCCACTGCATCGGGGTGCGCACACCGTCGCGGTCACCCAGCCAGATCACGTCGCCCATGCCGATCTCGTCGCCGTAGTACAGGACCGGCGAGCCGGGCAGGGACAGCAGCAACGCGGTGAACAGCTCGATCTGGTTGCGGTCGTTGTCCAGCAGCGGTGCCAGGCGGCGCCGGATGCCGACATTCGCCTTCATCCGCGGGTCCTTGGCGTACTCGGAGTACATGTAGTCGCGCTCTTCGTCGGTGACCATCTCGAGCGTCAGCTCGTCGTGGTTGCGCAGGAAGATGCCCCATTGCGCCATCTCGGGGATTTCCGGCGTCTGCGCCAGGATCTCCGAGATCGGAATGCGCGACTCCCGGCGAACCGCCATGAAGATGCGCGGCATCAGCGGGAAGTGGAACGCCATGTGGCATTCGTCGCCGCCGGTGCTGGTGTCGCCGAAGTACTCGACGACATCGGCCGGCCACTGATTGGCCTCGGCCAGCAGCACCCGGCCCGGGAACTCGTCGTCGACGACCTTGCGCACGCGCTTGAGGAAGGCGTGCGTCTCGGGCAGGTTCTCGCAGTTGGTGCCCTCCCGCTCGAAAAGGTAGGGCACCGCGTCCAGCCGGAACCCGTCGATGCCCAGCCCGAGCCAGAAGCGGAGAACGTCGATCATGGCTTCCTGCACGGCCGGGTTCTCGTAGTTCAGGTCCGGCTGGTGGGAGAAGAACCGGTGCCAGTAGAACTGTTTGCGCACCGGGTCGAAGGTCCAGTTGGACTCCTCGGTGTCGACGAAGATGATCCGGGCGTCGGTGTACTTCTCGCTGGTGTCGCTCCACACGTAGAAATCGCCGTACGGGCCGTCGGGGTCGTGCCGCGACTCCTGGAACCAGGGGTGTGAATCCGAGGTGTGGTTCATCACCAGGTCGGTGATGACCCGGATGCCCCGCTCGTGCGCGGCGTTGAGCAACGCGACGAAGTCCTCCACCGTGCCGAAGTCGGGCAGCACCTTGTAGAAGTCCCGGATGTCGTAGCCGCCGTCGCGCAGCGGCGAATCGTAGAAAGGGGGCAGCCAGATGCAGTCGATACCCAGCCATTGCAGGTAGTCCAGGCGTCCCAGGAGTCCGCGCAGGTCACCCGACCCGTCGGCGTTGGCGTCGAAGAACGCCCGCACCAGCACCTCGTAGAAAACGGCGTGCTTGAACCACGTCGGGTCGGTGGGCAGCGCGGCGGCGTTGTCGAAGTCGTCGGACTCCGGGTGCTCGACGACACCGTCCTGAACGTGACTGCCCCCTGCGGGATGGTGCTCGACCGCTTCTCTTGCGTCGTTCATCAAATCCACGATGCCACGTGTACCCGAGGCGCGACATTCGGAATCACGCCCGCTGGCATGCGACGAAACACGCTTGGCGACAACCGAATTGACCACCCAGCGCGCATCGTCGGTGCGGGTGTCAGGCCGGCGGCCCGTCGCCCAGCGTCACGTTCGTGGTGCGTTCGCCGCCGCCGGCGGAGCGGTACTGCACCGCGATGTTGTCGCCGGGGTGGTGCGGGACGAGGACGTCCGTCATCGACGTGGCCCCGGTGATGGCGACGTTGTCGACCCCGGTGATGACGTCACCCGGCGAGATCCCGGCCGACGCGGCGGGGCCGCCGGTGACCACGCGTTCGACGCGCGCACCGTTGCCGTTGCTGTCGGTGACACCCAGGCCGAGGAACGCGGTCGGGCCGATGTGCACGGTGTTCGAGCCGGCGCCCGACCTGATCTGCCCGGCCACGCCCATCGCGTGGCCGATCGGGATGGCGAAGCCCTGTCCGCCGCCCGACATCTTGTAGTTGTCGGTGGCGGCCGTGTTCACGCCGACGACCTGCCCGTCGTTGTTGACCATCGGTCCGCCGGAGTCCCCGGGCCTGATCGGCGTGTCGGCCTGGATCAGCCCGCCGAGCGACTCGTTGGCACCGGTCAGGGTGTCGGTCGCCGAGACGCTCTGGTTCAGCGCGATGACCTTGCCCGAGACGGCGCTGGGCGTTCCGCCCTGGCCGCCGGCGTTACCCATCGCCACGACCGGCTGGCCCACGCTGACCCCGCCGCCGATGGCGGCCGTCGGGAGCCCGGCGGCGCCGCGCAGTTGCAGCACCGCGATGTCCTGGCTGCGGTCATAACCGACCACGTCGACGGCGTAGGTCTGGCCGTTGCCGACGTCGAAGGCGCTGATGTCGGTCGCGCCGGAGATGACGTGGTTGTTGGTCAGCACGACGCCGTTGGGGTCGATCACGATGCCGGTCCCGGCGCCCACGGCGTTGTTGTAGCCGAACTTGGTGTTGATGTTGACCACCTGCGGCCCGACCTGGCCGACCAGTGCCGCCGCATCGACTGGAGCCTGCGGCCGGGGGATCGGCGATGCGACCGCCGGGGCGGTGCCCAGACCGAGGCCCAGCCCGACCACGGCCAGCACGCTCGCCAACCATGACCACCACACCGAGCGGTGGTGCGATTTGCTCATCCCGTCACCCTTCCTGCGTCGCGGAAAACACCGAACTGTCCCGGCCTTGCGGTTCTGGGCGGCACAATCGTGTGTATATAACCGTAATGCAGGTAGCTATGCACGGCACTGGCGAGGTTCTGATCAGCCGCGATGGTCTCCCGGCCGCCCGGATGACCGGCGTCTAGGCTGACACGGTGGGCGGATTCGACGCCAAGGCCAGGTTCGGTGAATCGCCGGTGGCCCGGTTGGCCACGGTCACGCCGGCCGGCCTCCCCCACCTGGTTCCGGTGGTATTCGCCGTCGCCGAGGACTCCCCCGACGTGCTGTACACCGCCGTCGATGCGAAACCGAAGACGACGCGGCGGCTGCGGCGGCTGGCCAACATCGAAAACGACCCGCACGTGAGCCTGCTCGTCGACCACTACGCCGACGACTGGACGCGGCTGTGGTGGGTGCGGGCCGACGGGGTTGCCACCGTCCACACCGAGGGGCCGGCGATGGCGTCCGCGTACCGGCTGCTGCGCGCCAAATACCCCCAGTATCAATCGGTCTCGCTGGACGGTCCCGTGATCGCGGTCGCGGTGCACCGCTGGTCCAGCTGGCACGCCTGACGGCAACTCCCGGCTTCCCGTCGGGCCGACGCAATTGTGGCCGGCCCGTGGCCTTGTGTTGGGCCGCGGTTGGGGGAAAAGTTGCTTACAGACCCTGTGAGCCAGAACACACCGCGACTGGGGTGCCCCAGCGGTGATGCGGCCGGGGAGGACTGGAGGAACGTCATGGCGGACAAGGCGAACGCTGCCCAGGGCGCGGCGGCCGCTCCCATCGCGAAGGGTCCCGGCGATGTGCGCAACATCGTCCTCGTCGGGCCCTCGGGCGGCGGCAAGACCACCCTGGTCGAGGCGCTGTTGGTCGCTGCAGGGGTGTTGACCAGGGCGGGCTCGGTGACCGACGGCAGCACCGTCTGCGACTACGACGACGCCGAGATCCGCCAGCAGCGCTCGGTCGGCCTTGCCGTCGCCTCCCTGGCGCACGACGGCATCAAGATCAACATGGTCGACACGCCCGGCTATGCCGACTTCGTCGGCGAGCTGCGGGCCGGCTTGCGCGCCGCCGACTGCGCGCTGTTCGTGATCGCGGCCAACGAGGGTGTCGACGAACCCACCAAATCGCTGTGGCAGGAATGCGATCAGGTCGGCATGCCCCGCGCCGTGGTGATCACCAAGCTCGACCACACCCGCGCCAACTACTCCGAGGCGCTGGCGGCCGCGCAGAACGCGTTCGGCGACAAGGTGTTACCGCTCTACCTGCCGACCGGCATGCCGTCCTGCGAAGGCCTGATCGGGTTGCTGTCGCAGACGCGCTACCAGTATTCCGGCGGCAAGCGGACCGCGCAGGCGCTGGACCCGTCGGACGCCGAGCGGATCGAGGAGGCGCGCGGGGCCCTGATCGAAGGCATCATCGAGGAGTCCGAGGACGAGTCGCTGATGGATCGCTACCTCGGCGGTGAGTCCATCAACGAGGCGGTGCTCATCGAGGACCTGGAGCGGGCCGTCGCCCGGGCGTCGTTCTTCCCGGTGATCCCTGTGTGCAGCGGCACCGGCGTCGGCACCCTGGAATTGCTGGAGGTCGCCACCCGCGGCTTCCCGTCCCCGATGGAACACCCGCTCCCGGAGGTGTTCACGCCCCAGGGCGCCACGCACGCGACGCTGACCTGCGATCCCGGCGCGCCCCTGCTCGCGGAGGTGGTGAAGACGACGTCGG
>NZ_LZJG01000507.1:0-634 GCF_001667785.1 Mycobacterium sp. E3247
CCGCCCGGGTAGAAGTCGGGTGTGGTCGTTCCCGCGACCATATCGGCGACCCAGCCCCGCGTCAGGCCCCACACCGCCTCGATGTTGCCCGGTTTCGGGCGACCACACACCAGGTTCTCGTAGAGGGGCGACGAGGGACCGAGCGCGTCACCGTGTGCTCCGGTCGTGATCTTCACCCCGTGGAAGGGCCGGTCCGGCAGATACCGTTCGATCGCCTTGGTGCCGCGTTGGAAGTAGTTGCACAGCAGATGCGGCGACGCCGTGGCGTAGATGGGCAGCGTGGTGGCCGCCAGGCCCGCCAGCGCCTCGTCGGTGTTGGAACCGATGAACGACTTCACGCCGTCTTCGCTGACGATGCCGCGCAGTTGGGCGAAGGCGGCCGGGTAGGTGCTGTGCAGGCGCTCGGCGACGTATTCGACGGCCTCGGCCCCCGCCGAATGTCCGACGAACACCAGCTTGTCGGGCAACGGCGTCACCGGTCGGCCGACGTCGGCCGCCGCCCTCGCGAAGGACGTGGCCAGCGCGCCGTTCGGATCGTCTTTGTGGGCGAAGACGTCGGCGATGTTGTCCAGGAAGCCCCTGTTGTCGATCAGGTGCTCCACCGTGCAACCGAAGGCGCTGAGGGTGGGCAGCG
>NZ_LZJG01000508.1:0-580 GCF_001667785.1 Mycobacterium sp. E3247
TCGGCGGGGGTGGTCATCCGGCCGGCGAGCTCGCGGGCGCGGGAGACGTAGTCGGGGGAGAGGATCTGGCGCAGGTCGGCCACCAGCGACTCGCGCGTGGTTTGGGAAAACGGGCGGGCGACACCGACTTTCAGCCGATCCACCTGGCCCGCCCAGATCTTCTGATCGCTCATGCTCCAAAGGCTCAAGGTGGGTACTCCGGCGCGCAGGCCCGCGGCAGTGGTGCCCGCGCCGCTGTGGTGCACCACCGCCCGGCAAGCGGGAAAGACCGCCCCGTAGTTGACCACCCCTACCACCTTGACGTGGTCGGAATGGGCGACCCCACTGAAATCGGTTTTGCCCGAGCACACCAACGCCCGCTCGCCCAACTCGGCGCAGGCCTCGCCGATCATGGTGATGGTGTCGGCTGGCGAATCGACCGTTGTACTGCCGAACCCGAAGCAGATCGGCGGCGTGCCCTTGGCAATCCACGACAACACCTCGTCGTCGGCGTCGGTGGTCAGCTCCATGGTCAGCGACCCCACGAACGGGCGTTGAGCGCCCCACTTCGCCCATTCGGCGGCCAGGCCGGGGAAACAGA